>JAOPVN010000327.1 GCA_025966175.1 Modestobacter sp.
ACGACCTGCTGGTCATGTTCGTGGCGCTGGAGGTGCTGAGCCTGCCGCTGTACCTGCTGTCCGGGCTGGCCCGTCGCCGGCGGCTGCTGTCCCAGGAGGCCGCGGTCAAGTACTTCCTGCTCGGCGCTTTCGCCTCGGCGTTCTTCCTGTACGGCCTCGCGCTGGTCTACGGGGCCACCGGCAGCGTCCGGCTGGGCGCCATTCGCGCCGCGGCCGTGACCGAGGGCGGGAACACCTTGCTCGTGCTCGGCCTGGCGCTGCTCGTCGTCGGCCTGATGTTCAAGGCAAGCGTCGCGCCCTTCCACACCTGGACGCCGGACGTCTACCAGGGCGCCCCCACGGCGGTCACCGCGTTCATGGCCGCGGCCACCAAGGTCGCCGCCTTCGGCGCGGTGCTGCGGCTGCTCTACGTCGCCTTCGGCACCGCCGACTGGACCTGGCGCCCGCTGGTCTACGCGCTGGCGATCGTCTCCATGGTGGTCGGCGCCGTGCTCGGGCTGACCCAGACCGACGTCAAGCGGATGCTCGCCTACTCCTCGATCGCGCACGCCGGCTTCCTGCTGACCGGCGTGATCGGGCTCGGCCCCGGGGGCACCGGGTACGGCCTGGCGGCGACGATGTTCTACCTGCTCACCTACGGCCTCACGACCCTGGGCTCGTTCGGCCTGGTCACGCTGATCCGGGACGGTGACGGCGAGGCCACGCACCTGTCCCAGTGGGCCGGGCTGGCCCAGCGCTCGCCGATCGTCGCCGCGCTGATGAGCTTCTTCCTGCTGGCGCTGGCCGGGATCCCGCTCACCAGCGGCTTCACCGCCAAGTTCGCCGTCTTCCGGGCCGCGATCGAGGACGGCGCCTGGCCGCTGGCCGTCATCGGCCTGGTGGCCAGCGCGGTCGCCGCCTTCTTCTACCTGCGCGTCATCGTCCTCATGTACTTCTCCGACCCGGCGCCCGACGGGCCCACCGTCGGCGTCCCCGGACTCCCGACCACGATCGTGCTGGCGGTCACCGCGGCCGCCACGCTCGTGCTCGGCATCGTGCCGGGTGCGGTGCTGGACCTGGCCCGGTCCGCGGCGGTGCTGGTCGGCTGAGGCGCCACTCGTCGCGGCCCGGTGCGCTGGCGGCCGTGCGGGGCCGCTATCTTCGTCGGTTGATGACCGGAGCCGGCACCACCAGCCCACGCGGCGGCGGGAGCGAGACGCAGCAGGAGACCCCGGTGTGGCACCGGCCGTCCACCCCGGCCTCCACGATCGGCCCCTGGCTGCCCGAGGGAGAGCTCGGCACGTCCATGGCCGACGGCCTGGCCCGGGTGGAGGCGGCGCTCACCACCGCGGTCGCCAGCGAGCACGCCTTCGTCAGCGAGGCGGCCGGGCACCTGATGGCCGCCGGCGGCAAGCGCTTCCGGCCGATGCTGGCCCTGCTGGCCGCTCAGCTCGGCGACGCGGCGGCCCCCGAGGTGGTCCGCGCCGCCGTCGTCTGCGAGCTCACGCATCTGGCGACGCTGTACCACGACGACGTGATGGACGAGGCGTCCGTGCGCCGCGGCGCGCCCAGCGCCAACAGCCGCTGGAGCAACAGCGTCGCCATCCTCACCGGCGACTTCCTCTTCGCCCGCGCCTCGGAGCTGCTCGCCGATCTCGGCCCCGACGCCGTGCGGGTGCAGGCCCAGACCTTCGAGCGGCTGGTCACCGGCCAGCTTCGGGAGACCGTCGGCGCGCAGGCGGGGGAGGACCCGGTCGACCACTACCTGGCGGTGCTCGCAGACAAAACCGGTTCCCTGGTGGCCACCTCCGCCCGCTTCGGTGCCTCGTTCGCCGGGGCCGACGCTGCGCTGGTCACCGCGCTCACCGCCTTCGGGGAGGAGGTCGGCGTGGCCTTCCAGCTCTCCGACGACCTCATCGACATCGTCAGCGAGGGCGGTGCGTCCGGGAAGTCGCCCGGCACCGACCTGCGGGAGGGGATCGCCACCCTGCCCGTGCTGTTCGCTCTGGCCGGCGACGACCCGGCGGAGGCGCGGCTGCGCGAGCTCGTCGCCGGGCCCGTCGTCGAGGAGGCCGAGCACGCCGAGGCCCTGGCGCTGCTGCGCAGCTCGGCCTCGCTGGCTCGAGCCACCGCCGTGCTCGAGGAGTACGCCGACCGGGCCCGGGCCCGACTGGACCCGGTGCCCGATGGCCCGGTGCGCGAGGCGCTCTCGGGATTGTGCACCTACGTGGTCACCCGCAGCAGCTGAGCAGCGGGCATCCTGGGGGGGTGTCCCGCCGACTCTGGCCCCTCGCTACCGTCCTGCTGCTCGCGGCGTGCGGCGGGGCCGCGTCCGCGCAGTCCGCCCCGTCGACCGCGGAGGCGCCGGCACTGAGGGTCGAGGTCCTCGCCGGCGGGCTCGACCATCCCTGGGACGTCGCACTGGCCCCCGACGGCACCCTGCTGCTCGACGAGCGCTCGGGCGGGTTCACCGCCGTCCTCCCCGACGGCACCGTGCAGCCGGTCGAGGCCGACTTCGGTGACCTGTTCGTCCGCGGGGAGACCGGGCTGATGGGGCTGGTCCTCGACCCCGACTTCGACACCAACCGCCGCTTCCTCACCTGCCAGGGCGTGCAGGAGGACGGCGGCGCCGAGGTGCAGGTGATCGCCTGGACCGTCGACGAGGAGTGGACCTCGGCCACCCGGGTCGCCGATCCGCTGCTGGGGGGCATCCCGGTCAACCAGGAGACCGGCCGGCACGGCGGCTGCCGGCTGCGCTTCGACCCCTCCGGCGCGCTCCTCGTGGGCACCGGGGACAACGCCGTCGGCACCAATGCGCAGGACCTCACCAGCCTGGCGGGCAAGCTGCTGCGGATCGACCCGGCGACCGGTGGACCGGCACCCGACAACCCGCTGGTCGACGCCCCCGACCCGCGCACCCGGCTGGTGTTCAGCTGGGGCCACCGCAACGTCCAGGGCATCGCCGTGCAGCCCTGCACCGGCGACGTCTACACCGCCGAGCAGGGCACCACCCGCGACGACGAGGTGAACCGGTCGGTGGCCGGTGGCGACTTCGGCTATGACCCGGAGGGGCCGGACGGCAGCTACGACGAGAGCGTGCCCATGACCGACCTGGGCCGCCCCGGGGCCATCCCCGCCCTCTGGTCCTCCGGTGCCCCGACGATCGCCGTCTCGGGCCTGACCTTCCTGGCCGGGGAGGCCTGGGGCGACGACGACGGGCTGCTGGTCGCCGGCGTGCAGAAGGACACCGGACTGCTCGCGCTGCGGCTCAATGACGACGGCACGCTGGCCGAGCAGTTCCGCGTCCCCGAGTTGGAGGACCGGTTCGGCCGGCTGCGCACCCCGCAGGCCGGGGCGGACGGCGTCCTGTACGTCACCACCGACAACGGGGTCGACGACGACCAGTTGCTTCGGGTCACCCCCGAGGGCTGAGCGCCCGCTCCCGGACCCGCGGCGGCGTCGCCGTGGCCGGCGGCAGCAGCGGACAGGGCTCCGGCTCCCCGAACACCGTGCGGACCGGGAGCACCCCCGCCCACACCGGGTCCGCGGCTCCCGCCTCGGGCAGGTCGCGGTCGTCGTCGCCGGGTGGGCCGGTGCGGACCTTGACGCTGGCCTCGGTCAGGTCCAGTGCGAGCAGGGTGGTCGCGGCGAGCTCCTTGCGGTCGGGCTGCCGGGTCGCCGCCCACGAGCCGGGGGCCAGGTGCTCGGTGAGCGCCTGCAGGCCCAGCAGGCGCTCGGCCGGGTCGGTCACCGGCCGGGCGACCCCGTGGACGACGGCGCAGCGGTAGTTCATCGAGTGGTGGAAGGCGGACCGGGCGTACACGACGCCGTCGACGTGGGTCACGGTGAAGCAGACCGGCGCCCCGCTGCCGGCAGCACGCATCGACGCGGCGCCGGTGGAGCCGTGCAGGTAGAGCGTGTCCCCGTGCCGTCCGTAGCCGGTGGGCAGGACCACCGGGGAATCGCCGAGCACGATCCCCAGGTGCCCGACCAGACCGGCGTCGAGCACCGCGTGCAGCTCCGCCCGGTCGGTGCGGGCGCGGTGTGCGCCCCGGCGCACGGTGCTGCGGGCGGTGGGGGAGAGCGGGGTCGCGGCGTCCATGGTGATCACGTTGCCGGACAGCGTGGCATCCCCGAACAGCCAATCGGCTACGTTTCCAGCAGGCCACCGGCCGGAGCGGGGAGGTGCGGCATGGGTGCTGTCCCGCCGATGGTGCTCGACCGCGGGTCGGGGACGCCGCTGTCGGTGCAGCTGGCCGACGCGCTGCGTGCCGCGACCGCGGGCGGCACCCTGCGACCGGGGGACCGGCTGCCGTCCACGCGGGAGCTCGCCGGCGCCCTGCGGGTGAGCCGCACGGTCACCGCCGCCGCCTACGACCAGCTGCTGGCCGAGGGCTGGGCGGAGGGGCGCCGCGGGGTCGGCACCTTCGTCGTCGGTGCGGCGGCGGGCACCCCGGCGCCCGCCGCCGTCCGGCCGAGGGCCTCCCAGGCTGTCCCTGCGGTCGCCGACCTGCGGGCCGGTGCCCCGTGCCTGGAGGTGCTGGACCGGGCGGCCTGGCGGCGCGCGTGGCGGGCCGCGGGAGACCTCGCTCCCGACGTCGGCACCGAGTCGGCCGCCGACCCCGCCTTCCAGCGCGCGGTGACCGAGCACCTACTGCGGCACCGCGGGCTGGCCGCCGCGCCCCAGGACGTGCTGGCCACCGCCGGGACCTCGGCGGCGGTCGCCGAGGTGGCCCGGCTGCTGCCCCCGGGCAGCCGGGTCGGAGTGGAGGACCCGGGCTACCAGCGGGTGGTCGGCGCGCTCCGCGCCGCCGACGTCGAGGTGGTCCCGCTCCCCGTGGACGACGACGGGCTGGTGGTCGAGGCGGTGCCCGCAGGCCTGGCGGCGGTGTACTGCACGCCCGCGCACCAGTACCCCCTCGGCCGGCGGCTGACCGCGGCCCGGCGGCTGGCCCTCGTCGCCCGGGCCCGCGCCGAGGGCTGGTGGGTGCTGGAGGACGACTACGTAGTCGAGCTGCGCTACGACGTCGCGCCCCTGCCGTTGCTGGCCGTGCTGTGGCCCGACGTCGTGGTGCACCTGGGCACCACCAGCAAGATCGTCAGCCCCACGCTGGGCGTGGGGTGGCTGTT
>JAOPVN010000466.1 GCA_025966175.1 Modestobacter sp.
CGGCCGCGCACTCGTCGAGCCGGCCCGAGAGGCGCTCGGCGGCATCGATCAGGCGCGCGACGCCGTTGCCGAGGTCAAGGGCCTGCTCCGCGGCTCGGTCCGGGTCGGGACCGTCCCCGTTCCCAGGAGCATCGACGTGGTCGCAACGATCCGGCAGTTCCGGAAGAGGCACCCCGGTGTGCAGCTGCACGTCCTGCACGACGGTGCCAAGGACCTCGTCCGGCTCGTCGCCGAGGGGCAGGTGGATCTCGCCATCACACCCCTGACACATCGCACGAGTCCTGCGTTGCGGTTCGAACCGGTGGTGAGCGCGCCGCTGGACGTGGTCTGCCCCGCAGGACACCGGCTCGGCGGGGCACACGACGTGGACGTGCGCGACCTCCTCGACGAGGAGATCATCGACCTGCCTCGGGGGTGGTGGGTGCGCGACCTGTTCGATCACATGCTCGAGGAACGCGACCTGCGCAGGCAGGCGCGGCTCGAGGTCGACGAGTGGTTCGGCGTCCTGGCCATGGTGCAGCGCGGAATGGGCATCTCCTACGGACCGCGGGCGTGCGTCGACGACACCGTCTTCGGCGATGTCGCGGTGGCCAGCATCGCCGACGCGCCGCAGTGGGAGGTCGGCATCGCGATCAGGGACGAGGGGCTGCGGGGAGCTGCCGGCCGCGCCTTCCTCGACGCCTACCGCCGCCAGGTCCGCGACCAGAGGACCAGCCAGCTGTAGTGGGCTCGGCATCCGGTCCCGGGGCGAACTCGTCCAGCTCACCCTCGGCTGACCCTCACCCGGTGAGGGTCGCCAGCGGCTGCCCGATCTCGACGAGGTAGGTGGACAGCATCTCCCCCGTGCCCGGGCCGAGGTCACGGGCGTTGTGCCGGGTGCGCGGCGGGATGAGGAACCCGTCGCCGGTGTGCAGGGTGCGGGCGGGGCGCCCCTCCACCTGCATCTCCACCGTGCCGGCGACGATGTAACCGACCTCCTCGCCCGGGTGGGTGTGCCAGCCGGACTCGACGCCGACCGGGATCTCGGTGAGCACCTGGACGATCTCGCGTCCCGGGATCGAGGAGGGGCCGCGCTGGACCTCGGTGCGCTGCAGGGTCACGGCCAGCCCGTCGGACGCCGACAGCGCGGGGGGCCGGGGATCGGACACGGTCGCCCCTGTGTCAGACGGCGGCGGCGCGGTCGGGCGCCCCGTGGCCGAGGGTGTCCAGCGCGGTCAGGACCACGTCGGCCACGGCCTGCGGCTGGGAGATCATCACCACGTGTGAGGCCTCGACCTCGGTGACCGTGGCGCCGGCGCGCTGCGCCATGGACCGCACGACGTCGGCGCCGGCGGCGTGGTCCCCCGTGGCCACCACCGCCCAGGACGGCAGCGTCTGCCAGGCCGGCGTCCCGTTCGGCTCGACGAAGCCGAGGGCCGACACGGGGCGCTGGGTGGCCGCCATCAGGGCGGCCTGGTCCGCCGGCAGGTCGGCGGCGAAGACGTCGTGGAACTTCGCCGGGTCGATGGAGAACTCCCCCAGCGTCTCGGTGCCCTGACCGGCCGGGTACTGCCGCTCGACCAGCGCGGTGTTCAAGACGCTGTCGGTCGAGCCGTTCTCGATCTCCAGCAGCTTCTCGCCCTCGTCCGGGGCGAACGCGGCCACGTAGACCAGACCGATGACGTTGCCGGCCCGGGCCGCGGCGTTGGTGAGGACCGCCCCGCCGTAGGAGTGGGCGACGGCGAGCACCGGCCCGGGAACCTGCGCCAGCGCGCTCGCGACGTAGGCCGCGTCGGCGGTGATCCCGCGGAGCGGGTTCGAGACCGCCTGGGCCGGCACGCCGGCGGCGGTCAGGCGCTGGATCACCCCGCCCCAGCCGGAGCTGTCGGCGAAGGCGCCGTGCACGAGGACGACGGTGGGAGCAGCGGAGGCAACGCTGTCGGGAGCGGTCATGGCGATCTCCTCAGGGGCGTGGTTCAGCCGGACACGGTGACCGGCAGGTCGCTGAGCGGGCCAGCCACTCGTTGGTCAGCCGCAGCTGCTGGCCCGTCCGCCCGGAGAGCGCGGCGACCTGCTGGTCGTCGAGGCGCTCGCAGATCCAGTTCCAGTGCAGCGAGACCTGGTCCCCGGGCCGCGGGTCGGCGACGAACGCCTGCTCGTCCTGCAGCCAGCGGCAGCGCACCAGCTCGTCCGCGCCGAGCCCGAGCGTGGTGCCGTCCCAGCTCAGCGGCGGCGAGCGCACCACCGCCGACTCCCCGTCGACCGAGACGACGGTCCCCCAGCGCACCCGGCAGCTGTCCAGCACCGCCCGGGGCACGTCACTGGCCGAGCCGAGCAGCCCCACCCACGGGTAGACGACGAACACGTGGAAGGCGTGGTCCGGCGCCGCGCCCGGTCCACCCCGGCCCCCGGCCAGGTGTGCCAGCCGCTCCCGCACCCCCGGCTGCGTGCCGAACCCCCGGTCGACCGCGGCCAGGAACGCTGCCGGTGGGACCGCGTCCAGCAGCTCCCCGCCCAGCCAGTAGGCCGCGACGACGGCCGGGTCGAGCGGGTCCTGGACCCCGGCCGTGGCGGCGAGCAGCCGCAGGTAGGGCCAGGCCCCCTCGAAGCGCGCCAGGTGCGGGCGCAGGCCGGGGCCGTCCCGTCCGGTGGCGCCGCCGGCCAGCAGCACCTCCGCACCGGGCGGCCCGCAGTGCCCGAGGTCGTTGGGTGGATAGGCGTAGCGGGCGAACTGCGCCACTCCCGGGGTCGCCGCCATCAACAGATCCGGGGCAGCTGTTCCCCGATCGGCAGGTCGACCACCCGGGTGCCGCCCAGGCCGGTGCGGGTGACCACCATCCCGGGGTGGTCGGGTACGCAGGTGCCGATCACCACTGCCCCGGCGCCGAGCTCGTGGCGGCGCATGGCCGCCAGCACCAGGTCGGCGTCCTCCCGCGCGACGAAGGCGACCAGCTTGCCCTCGTTGGCGACGTAGAGGGGGTCGAGGCCGAGCAGCCCGCAGGCGTCCCGGACCTCCTGCGGGATGGGCATGTCCCGCTCGACGAGCTCGACGCCGACCCCGGCCGCCGTCGCGATCTCGTTGAGCGAGGCGGCCACCCCACCGCGGGTCGGATCGCGCAGCACGTGCACGTCCGCACCGGTGCCGAGCATGTCGGCCACCAGCCGGTGCAGCGGTGCGGTGTCGCTGCGCACCGGTGTCCCGAACTCCAGGCCCTCCCGGCAGCTCATCACCGCGACGCCGTGCACGCCGATGTCGCCGCTGATGATCACCACGTCGCCGGGGCCGGCCCGGCCCGGCCGGATGTCGATGCCCTCGGGCACCACGCCGATGCCCGCGGTGTTGACGAAGACGCCGTCCCCCGAGCCGGCGTCCACGACCTTGGTGTCCCCGGTGACCAGCCGGACACCGGCTGCCGACGCCGCCCGGCCCATCGCCTCGGCCACCCGGCCGATGTCGGCCAGCGCGGTGCCCTCCTCGAGGATGAACGCCGTCGACAGCACCAGTGGCCGGGCACCGGACATGGCCAGGTCGTTGACCGTGCCGTTGATCGCCAGGTCGCCGATCGAGCCGCCGGGGAAGAACATCGGCTTCACCACGTAGGAGTCGGTGGAGAACGCCAGCCTGCTCCGGCCCACCTGGAGGACGGCGGAGTCGCCGAGTGCGGTGTCGGCCGCCGGGCCGAAGGCGGGCAGGAAGAGGTGCTCGATCAGCTCGGCCGACATCGCGCCGCCACCGCCGTGACCCATCACGATGGTCGGCGAGTCCCGCAACGGCACCGGGCAGACCCAGCCGTCGATGTCCAGCGCCGCCCCACTCAACTGCGCCCCACTCAACTGCGCCTCAGCCATCTGCGCCCACCCCCACCGGCTGGGCCGGACGGGGCGCGGGAGCGGCTCCCGGACGGAGCACCGGGGTGTCGAGCCGCCGGTAGAGGTAGTAGGCGGCGCAGGCGCCCTCGGAGGAGACCATGGTCGCCCCGAGCGGGTTCCGCGGCGTGCACTCCTTGCCGAACGCCGCGCACTCGTGCGGCTTCAGCAGGCCCTGCAGCACCTCACCCGACCGACAGATCGCCGACTCGGCGGTGTGGATGCCGCCCACGTCGAAGCGGGCCTCGGCGTCCCACGCGCGGTAGGCGTCGGAGAGCCGCCAGCCGCTGCCGGGGATCATGCCGATCCCCCGCCAGGCCCGGTCGGTGACCTCGAAGACGTCCTCGAGCATCCGCCGGGCCACCGGGTTCCCGGCCGCCGGGACGGCGCGGGAGTAGGCGTTCTCCACCTCGTGCCGGCCCTGCTCCAGTTGCAGCACGGTCCGCCGGATCCCCTCGAGGATGTCCAGCGGCTCGAAGCCGGTCACCACGATCGGCACCCGGTAGCGGTCGGCCAGCTCGGGATAGCCCGCCGTCCCCATGACGCTGCAGACGTGCCCGGCGGCCAGGAACGCCTGGACCCGGCAGCTCGGCGACTCCATGATCGCCGCGATCGCCGGTGGCACCAGCACGTGGGAGACCAGCAGCGAGAAGTTCGGCACGCCCAGCCGCTTGGCCTGGTAGACGGTCATCGCGTTGGCCGGCGCGGTGGTCTCGAAGCCGATGCCGAAGAACACCACCTGCTTGTCCGGGTTCTCCCGGGCCAGCGTCAGCGCGTCCAGCGGGGAGTAGACGACCCGCACGTCCCCGCCGCGGCTCTTGATCCGGAACAGGTCCTGGCTGCTGCCGGGCACCCGGAGCATGTCGCCGAAGGAGCAGAAGATGACGTCGGGCCGCTCGGCGATCGCCAGCGCCTTGTCGATGACCTCCAGCGGCGTGACGCAGACCGGGCAGCCGGGGCCGTGGATCATCTCGATCCCGTCGGGCAGCAGCT
>JAOPVN010000469.1 GCA_025966175.1 Modestobacter sp.
GGGCCTGCGCGCGTTCCCGCGGGAACGCCGGCCGTGCCGGGCCCCGGAGCGCTCGCCGTAGCGCGTTGGACGGCGTCCGGCCCGCGCACCGCAACGCCCCAGTCCCCCGCCCGGCCGACCACTGCCACGTCGCCGTCCTGGTCGGTGCGGTAGGTGCGCATCCCGTCGGCGGCCAGCCAGTCCAGCAGTCGATCGGCGGGGTGGCCATAGGTGTTGTCCGCGCCGACCGACACCAGCGCCAATGCCGCGCCGCTGGCCGCCAGGAACTCCGGGTCGGCATCGGCGCTGCCGTGGTGCGGGACCTTGAGGACGTCAGCGGACAGGTCGGTGCCGTCTGCCACGATCCGCGCCTCGGCGTCGGCGCCCAGGTCGCCGGTGAACAGCACCCGCACGCCCCGCTGGGTCGCCCGCAGCACCAGGCAGAGGTCGTTCGGTTCGGCTCCAGCGGTCGCGCGCTCGGGCTCGGGTGCCAGCACCTCGAACTCGGCGTCCCCCACCGCACGTCGCTGGCCCGGCGCCAGCACGACGTGCTCGGCCCCGGCGCGCGCCAGCACCTGCTCCAGATGGGGCACCCGGTCGTCGGCGGGCGACAGCGTTCCCGTGGCCACCTCCCCGACGTCCCGGCCGGCCAGCGCCTCGGCCAGCCCACCGACGTGGTCGGCGTCCAGGTGCGACAGCAGGACGAGCGGCAACCGCCGCACACCGAGCCGGTCCAGGCAGTCCGCCGCCAGGGGGCCCGCGGGGCCGGCGTCCACCAGCACCCCCTCACCGGGACCCGTCGGGAGGACCAGCGCGTCGCCCTGCCCGACGTCGCAGGCCACGACCACGGTGTCCGAAAGCGGCCAGCCCCGGCTGACCTGGCGCAGCGGCCAGCCGAGGACCACGACACCCACCATCGCGGCCAGCGCCAGGGGGCGGAGCCGCGGCCACCGCACCAGCGCCCACGCCCCACCCGCCAGCAACCCGGCGAGCAGGGCGGCCCCGGACGCACCGTTCGGCCAGCCGGTGGCGCCGTCGGGCACCGCGGCGGCGCGCTCGGCGACGGTCACCAGCCAGCGCACCGGCCAGCCGGCGAGCCAGGTCAGGACATCGGCAGCCCGTGGGGAGACGGGTGAGGCCAGCGCGGCGACCAGCCCCAGCACGGTCGCCGGGGCGACCGCGGGTGCGGCCAGCAGGTTGGCCGGCAGGGACACCACGCTGACCACCCCGGACAGTGCCGCCACCAGGGGCGCGGTGACCAGGCCGGCGGCGGCGCTGACCGCCAGGGCGTCGGCGAGCGGCCGTGGGCTCCCGCGCCGGCGCAGTGACCGGGACCAGGACGGGGCCAACAGCACGATGGCGGCCGTCGCGGCCACCGACAGGGCGAAGCCCGCGTCGGTGGCCAGGGTCGGCTCGACCAGCAGCAGGACGACGACGGCGGCCGACAGTGCCGGCACTGCGGCGCGGGACCGCCCCGAGGCCAGGGCGAGGAGCGCCACCCCGCCCATCACCGCCGCACGCAGCACGCTGGCACCGGGCCGGGCGAGCACCACGAAGCCGGCGATCGCGAGCGCGGCCACCACGGCCTGCCCCCGCCGGTCCGTGCCGCGGGCTCGCAGCGGCCAGAGCACCAGGGCCACGACGATCGCCACGTTGGCACCGGAGACCGCGGTGAGGTGCGACAGCCCGGCCCGGCGGAACTCGGCGGTGAGCGCCGGGTCCATGCCTCCGGTGTCGCCCACCACCAGCCCCGGGAGGAGTCCGGCCGGCCGGTCGGGCAACATCCGGGCAGCCGACCGGGCCAGCCCGGCGCGCAGCCCAGCAGCCGCACCCTGCACCGCGCCCGGCTCTCCCAGCGGTGTCGGTGCCGATCGCGCCGACAGCACCGCCAGGACGTCGTCGTCCGGCTCGGCCGCGCGCACCGCCACCCGCAGCCGCACCGACTGTCCGGCCAGGAGGCCGATCCACTCGTGCGCGGGACCGAAGAGCAGCACCGGGTCACCGCCGACACGGCGGCCGTCGGCCTCCGTCACGCTCCCCCGCACGAGGACCCGCGGCGCACCTGCACCGGCCAGCACCCGCGGGTCGTCGGCGAGCTCGACCACGACCGGCACTACCGCGCCGTCGGCAGCGAGGCCCGGCAGCGGCGAGCCGGCCCGGGTCTGGACACGGACGGCGGCCATCGCACCGACCAACGTCAGGGCCGCCAGGCAGCCGACGACGACGGCGCTCGCCGCACCCGACCGGCCGCGGGACCGGACCAGCAGCGCCGCCGCCCCGGCCGCGCCGGTCACCGCCGTCCCCAGCAGCAGGCCGACGGAGAGCCGCTGGCTCAGCACCGTGGCCACCCAGACGGTTCCGGCCGGTGGCGCGAGTCGCAGGTCGACCCAGGACCACCGCTGTTCGGTCCGGATCCGCCGCAGCGACACCGGGCCCGCGACGCGTCGGCTCGCCATCTCAGACCCGCACCCGGTCGACCAGGTCGGCGAAGATCGCCGGACCGATCCCGCTGACGTCGTCCAGCTGGTCGACGCTGGTGAACGGCCCGTGGGCGGTGCGGTGGTCGACGATCCGCTGGGCGAGGACCGGGCCGATGCCCGGCAGTGCGTCCAGGTCGGCGACCGTGGCGGAGTTCAGGTCCAGCAGGCCTCCGCCGGCGCCCCCCGAGGACGCCTCACCCCCGGCCGGCTGCGCCGCACCGGGCACGCCCACGGCGATCTGCTGACCGTCGCTGAGCACCGCGGCGGCGTTGACGGCCGCGGGATCGGCGTCAGGCAGCAACCCACCCGCGGCCGCGAGGGCATCGGCGACCCGGGAGCCCGCCGGCAGCGTGACCAGACCGGGCGCCGCCACCTGACCCACGACGGACACCACCACGGTCGCCCCCGACCCGGTCGAGCTGTCCGCCCGGCTGCCCGGAGCAGGCGGCCCTGACGCCGAGGCGTCGGGCGAGGCGTCGGGCGAGGCGTCGGGCGAGGCAGCGGTCTGGGCAGCGGTCTGGGCACCCGTGGCAGCGACTGCCGAGACCTGGTCCACTGCCGGCCGGTCGAACCAGGTCCAGCCGACCAGGGCTGCGGCGGCCAGCACGGCGACCGCCCACAGCGTCCAGGCTCCGGGGCGGCCGGGGTCGAGCCGGGCCGTGCGGCCGGGGGCACGGTGGCGCCCCAGTCCGGGCGGCAGTGAGGCGTCCGCTCGCGAGTGCGCGGTGCCGTCGTGGTCGTCCTGTCCGAGGTCCTCGTCGTCCTCCCACGGATCCGGGTCGTCGTCCGGCGACCAGTGCCCGGACGGCTCGTCGCCGTCCTCGGGCACCCAGCCCCGGGATCGCTGACCTTCGGCCAGCAGCGCCCTCAGGCGGGCACGGATGACGTCGCCGTCGTCACGACTGCGGGCCGAGGTTCGCACCCGGCGGACGCTAGGAGCCGCCCGCCCCGGTGGGCCACGCTCACGGCCCGATTGTGGACGGAGACGTCGGCTGTGGACGGGCGGCAGCAAAGCGGCCCTGCCCGCGGTCAGGGTGGCGGCGTGCCCACCCTCATCTGCTCAGTCCTCGGCCGGCTCCGGCGCGCCCTCGGTCGACGGCCCGGTGGCGGGCGAGCTGGTGCCGGCCCGCGGTGTCGGGTCGATGACCACGCCGACCGCCCCCGGCCCGACGTGTGCACCCACGGCCGCGCCGAGCTCGCTGACGAGCAGCTCCTGCAGCCCGGGCAGTCGGGCGGTGAGCTGGTCGGCCAGGCGCTGCGCGCGCTCCGGGGCGGCCAGGTGGTGCACCGCCGCGGACACCGGCCGGTCACCGGCGACGTCGGCGGCCAGTTGCACGAGCCGGTTGAGCGCGCGCCCGGACGTACGAACCCGCTCCAGCGGGACGACCTGGCCGTCGGCGACGTGCAGCACCGGCTTGACGGCCAGGGCGCTGCCGAGCAGGGCGGCGGCCGCGCCGATCCGACCGCCCCGCCGCAGGTGCTCCAGGGTGTCGACGACGAAGAACGTGCGGGTGGCCGCCGCGGTGTCCCGGGCGGCCGTGGCCACCTCCTGGGCACTGCCACCGGCGGCCACGGCGCGGGCAGCCGCGAGGACGGCGAAGCCGGTGCCCATCGCCGCGGAGCGGGAGTCCAGGACGGTCACCAGGTGCTCGCCGACCTGGCTCGCGGCGACCCGGGCGGCGTCCCAGGTGCCGGAGAGCTCCCCGGACAGGTGCACCGAGACGATCCGGTCAGCGCCGCCGTCCAGCAGCCGCCGGTACACCGCGACGAAGTCACCCGGGGTCGGCCGGGAGGTGGAGACGTGCCCGCCCCGCACGGCCAGGGACCGGGCGACCTCCAGGGAGCTGACGTCGCTGCCCTCTCGGCCGGAGTGCCCGGCGAGGACGACGTAGAGCGGCACCACCTCGATGCCGAACCGGTCGACGACGTCGGCGGGCAGGTAGGCCGTCGAGTCGGTGACCACGGCGACGGACAGGGGGCTCGGCGCGGCCGTCGCGCGGGACGGGCCAGGCTCAGCCGGCGGCATCGGCGTCCTCGACGGGACCTGGGGGCGCCTCCTCCGGAGTGGCGCCGGAGCGGGGGGCATCGGGTGCGTCGGAACCGGATGGTCCCCGGTCCCCGGCCGGCCGTCGGCTCCCCTCCAGCTGCCCGGGTGCGGGAACCGACACGTTGTGCCGCATCAGCCGCCACCCGGACGCCTGGAACAGCAGCTCGCTCCAGTGACAGTTGCCCAGCGGCCCGAACGCCCGGCGGTGCTCCGGCCCCAGCCCGAGGAGGGCCTCCACGAGCCGGCCGGCCGTACCTCCGTGCGTCATCAGCACCGCGGTCGAGGCGGGCGGGAGGTCGGCGACGGCGGCCAGGGCCCGCGCCGCGACGTCGGCCTGCGCCTCTCCTCCACGACCGGGCACGGGGCGTCCGGCCAGCCAGTCCTCGTACTGCTCGGGGAATCGCTCGGCGACCTCGTCCCGGGTCAGGCCCTCCCAGCTGCCCAGCCCGTGCTCGCGCAGCCGCTCATCGACGCGCACCGGCAGCCCCAGCAGCGAGGCGAGCGCAGCAGCGGTGTCCACCGCACGCTGCAGGTCGCTGGAGACCAGGACGGTGTCCTCGTTCCGCAGCGTCGCCGCCAGGGAGCGAGCGGTCCGGGCCGCCTGTGTCCGGCCCTCGTCGTCCAGCGGCGGGTCCAGCTGCCCCTGGAAGCGCCCGCTGGCGTTCCACTCGGTGCGCCCGTGCCGCCAGATCAGCAGGCGGCGCACCGGCGGGGCCCCGGGGCCCCCGGTCACCGGTCCGTCTCGCCCGGTTCCGCGTCCTCCGGGCCGGCGGCGGGGGTCCCGTCGGCGAGGGTCCCGGCGGCGAGGGTCCCGGCGGCCGAGCTCTCGTCCGCGGTCGGCGCAGCGGTCGTGGGCGGCGCGGTCGTGGGCGGAGCTGCCCGATCGGTGAACGGGATGACCGGGCAGTCCTTCCACAGCCGTTCGAGGGCGTAGTAGGCCCGCTCCTCGGCGTGCTGGACGTGGACGACGACGTCGACGAAGTCCAGCAGCACCCAGCGCCCCTCGGCGACGCCCTCGCGGCGCACCGGCTTCACACCGTGCTCACGCAGCCGTTCCTCGACCTCGTCGACGATGGACTGCACCTGACGCTCGTTGGGCGCGGAGGTCAGGACGAAGGCGTCGGTGATCGCCAGCCGGTCACTGACGTCGACGATCGACACGTCGGTGGCGAGCTTGTCGGCTGCGGCCTGCGCTGCGATCAGCGCGGTCTCACGGGCCTCTTCCGAGGCGGTCATCGGGGCATCTCCTGCAGGTCGGGGGACGTGCCGTCCCCGGGGGCTGGGTCGTCGGGCAGCGAGGGCCTGGCAGGGCCGGGCGCCGTCGTCGGAGTGGGGTGGCAGGCCGGCGAGCCGTTGAGCCGGAGGCCGGTGCCGGGGAGCACCTCACCGGGGTGGACGGGGTCGCCGTGGTAGAGCCCGCGCTTCTCGATGTACTGCACGACGCCGTCGGGCACCAGGTACCAGACGGGCATTCCCCGGCGGACGCGGTCCCGGCAGTCGGTGGAGCTGATCGCCAGGGCGGGCACCTCGACCAGGCTCACCGCACCGCGCGGCAGGTCGGCGTCGGCCAGCTGGTAACCGGGCCGGGTCACGCCGACGAAGTGCGCGAGCTGGAGCAGCTTGTCCGTCTCCCGCCACCCCACGATCTGGGCGAGGGCATCGGCGCCGGTGATGAAGAACAGCTCCGAGTCCGGGTGCTCACGGCGCAGGTCGGTGAGGGTGTCGATCGTGTAGGTCGGGCCACCCCGGTCGACGTCGACCCGGCTCACCGAGAACCGGGGGTTGGAGGCGGTGGCGATCACGGTCATCAGGTAACGGTCCTCGGCGGGGCTGACCCCGCGCTCGGACTTCTGCCACGGTTGACCGGTCGGCACGAACACGACCTCGTCGAGGCCGAACAGTCCGGCCACCTCACTGGCGGCCACCAGGTGTCCGTGGTGGACGGGGTCGAACGTGCCGCCCATCACCCCGAGTCGACGCGCTGCCACCGATGGAGCCTAGCCCGGCGCCGCCGGAGCCGGTCAGCGGACCGACCCGCTCCGGCGGGGCGGGATCCCGGGGTCGGACGATCGGTGGTCGTCACGACCCCCGTTCGGCGACCGGCCCCCCCGTGCAGCCGGTCGCTGGCAGAGCCCCGTGGAACGACACGGAGGCCACCCCGCGGGCCGGCGTTCCACCGTCCCGCGCTGGTCAACGGGACGATGCCGTCTCGGGTACGGGGTCCGGCGGACCAATCCCGATGAGATCGATCCCATCGGCGTGTCGCTGCCCACGGTGCGGCCCTGGCGGACGAGCGCGGAGGTCAGAGGGTGGTCACGAAGTCGGCCAGCTGCGCCGCGGTGCGCACCTCGACCATGGGGATGACCTCGCGGTACCGGTCGGCCGCCGAGTCCCCGCTGCCCCACAGCCGCCGTGGCTCGGGATTGAGCCAGTGCGCCGTGCGTGCCCGCCGCACCAGGTCGGCGAGCGTCGGCAGGCCGGGGTGGCGGTAGTTGGTCCGGCCGTCACCCAGCACGAGCAGCGACGTCTTCGGGCCCACCGCGCCCGGCCACTTCTCGGCGAAGACCTCCAGCGCGTTGCCGTAGTCGCTGTGCCCGTCGAAGCTGACGACGTCGGCCTCCCGGCCGATCCGCGCGATGGCGTCGACCACGTCGGCGCCGGGGGTGAAGAACCGCGTCACCTCGTCGGTCGAGTCGACGAACGCGAACGCCCGCACGCCGCTGAAGTGCTCGCGCAGGGCCTGGGTGAGCATCAGCGTGAAGTGGCTGAACCCCGCCACCGACCCGCTCACGTCGCAGAGCACGACCAGCTCCGGCTTGTGCACCGCTCGCGGTCGGTGGTGGGTCACCAGCGGCATGCCGCCGGTGGCCAGCGACGCCCGCACGGTCCGCCGGAAGTCCAGCCGTCCCGCACGGCCGAGCCGCCGGCGGGCCGACAGCTTGGCGGCCAGCCGACGGGCCAGCGGCGCCACCGTGCGGCGGAGCTCGGCCAGGTCGGACTGCTGGGCGCGCAGGAAGTCCACCTGGTCGGCCAGCGGCCGGACCGCGTTGCGGGCGACCTTCTCCCGCCCCTTCTCCGCCGCCGTCCGTCGGCGCACCTCGGCCTCCACCGCCGCCCGGAACGCCGCGATCCGCTCCTTGGCCGTCTGCCGGGCCACCTGCTCGGCCAGCCCGCCGCGGGCTGCCTCGCCGAGCAGCCCGGCCAGCAGCTGGGCGACCAGCGTGTCCGGCGACAGCGCCCGCAGCACCCGGTAGCTGAAGAAGGACTGCCCGGACGGCGAGGGCGCCCCTGCGCCGAGCTGGTCGACGGCGAGCCGCGCGAACCGGCGCACGGCCTCCTCGTCCCCCTCGGTCAGCAGCCGCAGCAGCTCGGCCCGCAGCGCCTCGGCCAGGGCGCCGGGGTCACCCACCGCCGGCAGCCCGTCGGCGGAGCGCTCGCCGTCCTCGTCGCCGTCCTCGCCGGCCTCCCCGTCGGCCGGCACGACCGGGCGGTCGGTCAACGGCCACCAGAGGTCGAACAGGACGTCGAAGGCCGGTCGCTGGGCAGCCCGGCGCAGCAGCACCGCGGCCAGCCCGTGCCGCAGCTGCTCCCGGTCGAGCAGGTCCACGACGGTGAGCACCTCGGCGGCGTCCACCGCCTGGCTGATCCCGACCGGCACGCCGGCCTCGCGCACCGCTCGGACGAAGCCGTCCAGGTGCCCGACCAGCCCCCCCGGCTCGACGGTGGGAGTGCCCGGGGCGGTCATCAGTTCAGCCGGAGCTCGGCCGCGGCCCGGGCCTGGTCACTGGCGTGCTTGAGCACCACGCCCAGCGTCGAGCGCATCGCCGACTCGTCGAGGGTGTCCAGCCCGAGCGCCAGCAGGGTCTGCGCCCAGTCCAGGGTCTCCGAGATCGACGGCGCCTTCTTCAGCTCGAGCGCCCGCAGCGCCCGCACCGTGCGCACCAGCTGATCAGCCAACCCCGGCGCCAGCTCCGGCACCCGGGACAACACGATCTCCCGCTCCCGCTCCGCACTCGGGTAGTCCAGGGCCAGGTACAGGCAGCGCCGCTTCAGCGCCTCCGACAACTCCCGGGTCGCGTTCGAGGTGAGCACCACCATCGGCCGGCGGACCGCGGTGATCGTGCCCAGCTCGGGGATGGTCACCTGGAAGTCGCTGAGCACCTCCAGCAGCAGACCCTCCACCTCGACGTCGGCCTTGTCGGTCTCGTCGATGAGCAGCACGGTCGGCTCGGTGCGCCGGATCGCGGTCAGCAGCGGCCGGGCGAGCAGGAACTCCTCACCGAAGACGTCATCGTGCACGCTGTCCCAGTCGGCTCCACCCGAGCCCGCCGCGGAGATCCGCAGCAGCTGCTTCTTGTAGTTCCACTCGTACAGCGCCCGGGCCTCGTCCAGACCCTCGTAGCACTGCAGCCGGATCAGCTCCGCGCCCGTGGCGGTCGCCATCGCCTTGGCCAGTTCGGTCTTGCCCACGCCAGCGGGCCCTTCGACCAGCAGCGGCTTGCCCAGCCGATCGGCCAGGAAGACCGTCGTCGCGATCTGGTGGTCGGGCAGGTACCCGGCGGCCGACAACCGCGCGGTCACATCCGCCACGTCGGCGAACTGGGCGGCGTGCGTCGGCGTGCGGGACATGCGACTCCTCGGGCGGGCGGTGCAGCGGGCCGGATGGAAGAGAGAGCCGATCAGCGAGTGTGGCCGCTGCCGGTGACGACGTAGGTGGTCGAGGTGAGCTCCGGCAGCCCCAGCGGGCCGCGGGCGTGCAGCTTCTGGGTGGAGATGCCGATCTCGGCGCCGAAGCCGAACTCCCCGCCGTCGGTGAACCTGGTCGAGGCGTTGACCAGGACGGCGGCGGCGTCGACCCCGGCGGTGAACTCGCTGATCGCGCGGGCGGAGTCGGCGACGATGGCCTCACTGTGCCCGGTGCCCCAGCGCGCGATGTGGTCCAGCGCCTGGGGCAGGTCGTCGACCACCCGCACCGCCATGTCCAGCGACAGGTACTCCGTCGCCCAGTCGTCGTCGGTGGCCGGGAGGACGGCGTCGTGCGCGCCCCGGGCCGCCTCGTCCCCGTGCAGCGTCACCCCGGCCTCGGCCAGCGCCGAGAGCAACCGCGGCAGGAACGCGACGTCCCGGTGCACCAGCAGGGTCTCCGCGGAGTTGCAGACGCTGACCCGCGACGTCTTGGCGTTCACCACGATCGCCTCGGCCATCGCCGGGTCGGCGGAGGCGTCCACGTAGACGTGGCAGTTGCCGACGCCGGTCTCGATCACGGGCACCGTGGCCTCGCGGACGACGCGCTCGATCAGCGACGCGCCGCCGCGCGGGATGACCACGTCCACCAGCCCGCGGGCGTTGAGCAGCTCCCCCACCGACGCGCGGTCCGCGGGCAGCAGCGCGATCGACCCGGCCGGCAGTCCGGCCTTTCCCGCGGCCTCGCTCAGCACGGCGACCAGCGCGGTGTTGGTGCGGTGCGCGGAGGCCGACCCGCGCAGCAGCGCCGCGTTGCCGCTCTTCAGGCACAGGCCCGCGGCGTCGACGGTCACGTTGGGGCGGGCCTCGTAGACGATCCCGACGACGCCGAGCGGCACCCGGACCTGCCGCAGCTGCAGCCCGTTGGCCAGCGTCGAGCCGCGGACGACGTCGCCCACCGGGTCGGGCAGCGAGATGAGGTGACGCAGCGCGTCCGCGACGCCGGACAGCCGGGCCGGGTCGAGCCGCAGCCGGTCCAGCAGGGACGCCGGCGTGCCGTCCGCGGCAGCGGCCTCGACGTCGGCGGCGTTGGCGGCCAGCACCTCGTCGGCACGCTCGAGCAGCGCCTCGGCCATCGCGGCGAGCGCGGCGTCCTTGGTCTCGGTGGGCAGGGTGCGCAGCACACGGGCGGCCTCGCGGGCGCGCGTCGCTGCGGCTCCGATCAGCGGGAAGTCGGCGGCGGACACGGGTCGAGGCTACGCGGCGGCCGCCGCCGGTTCCGGCTGAGCGTGCTCACCGGCCAGGACGACCTGCTCCCGGAACGCCACGCTCAGCCGCGCAGCGCGCGGAGCACCTGCTTGCGGGCCTCGCCGGTGAGCCGGTCGAGGAACAGCTTCCCGTCGAGGTGGTCGACCTCGTGCTGCAGGCAGCGCGCCAGCAGCCCGCTCCCCTCGATCCGCAGCGGCTCGCCGTGCACGTCGAAGCCCTCGGCGACGCAGTGCATCGCCCGCACGGTCGGCGCGTAGAGCCCGGGGATGGACAGGCAGCCCTCGTCGTCGTCCTGGATCTCCTCGGACCGCTCGGCGATCACCGGGTTCACCATGTGCCCGATGACGCCGTCGATGTTGTAGGAGAAGACCCTCTTGCCCACCCCGATCTGGGTCGCCGCCACCCCGGCCCGGCCGGGGTGGTCGACGGTGTCCTCCAGGTCGCGGACGAGAGCGGCGAGGTCCTTGTCGAACGCGCGGATCGGGTCGGCCGGGGTGCGCAGCACCGGGTCACCGATCTCGCGGATGGGACGAACAGTCACGCCAACAGTCTCTCAGCTCACGATGCGGCGCCCGACCAGCACCATCTCGTCGCGGTGCACGACCTCGCGGCGGTGCTCCGGGTCCAGGTCACCGGTCTTGCGGCCCAGCAGGTCCGGCATCTCGCGGGCGTCGTAGGCGACGAGGCCGCGGGCGACCACGACGCCGTCCGGGCCGACCAGCTCCACCGGGTCATCGGCCAGGAAGTCACCGGTCACCCCGGTGATCCCGGCGGCCAGCAGCGAGGCGTGCCGCTCCCGCACCGCCCGCACCGCGCCCTCGTCCAGCAGCAGGCGCCCGCGCGGCCGGCTGGCGTAGCGCAGCCAGAACTGCCGGGCGGACGGGCGCCGGCCGGTGGGG
>JAOPVN010000471.1 GCA_025966175.1 Modestobacter sp.
TCGACGTCGGGGTTCGGGTAGACGACGAAGGGCTGGCGGCCCATCTCGGTGAAGATCCAGCCGGAGGCGTTGGCGACGAACGGGGCGCCGATGGCCAGCAGCGAGCCGTAGACGGCGACCGGGTTGGTCGGCACCCGGCCCTTGCGGGTGGCCCACAGCGCGTAGCCGCCGACCGCGGCCGAGACCATGCCCATGCCGATCATCAGCCGGAAGTTCCAGTAGGTGACCGCCAGCAGCGGGGTGTAGTCGATGGGCTCGCCGGCCAGGTTCCCGTAGGACGGGTCGTCGGGGTAGGTGGCGCCGTAGGCCGCGGAGTACTCCGCCTGCAGCTCGTTCACGCCGGGCACGGCGGTGGAGAAGTCGCCGTGGGCCAGGTAGCTGAGGATCCGCGGGATGGTGAAGGAGTGGACGTCGTCGCACTCGTTGGACCCGAACTTGCCGAAGGCGAAGATCGAGAACGGTGCCGGCGCCTCGGTCTCGCACAGCGCCTCGGCCGAGGACATCTTCAGCGGCTGCTGCTCGTACATCAACTTGCCCTGGACGTCGCCGGTGATCGCCACCAGTACGAAGGCGGCGAGTGAGACGAAGCCGCCCAGCCGCACCGAGCGGCGCCACACCGCGTGCTCGACGTCGGTGGTGGGCGCGCCGGCCAGCTTCCGCTTGCGCAGGTGCCACAGGCCGATCCCGACCAGCGCGCCGCCGGCGACCATCAGCGCGGCCACGATGGTGTGGCTGAAGGCGGCGAGCGCGGTGTTGTTGCTCAGCACGGCGAGGAAGTCGACCTGCCGCGGCCGGCCGGTGGCGTCGTCGCTCACGACGCCGACCGGGTGCTGCATCCAGGAGTTGGCCGCGATGATGAAGTACGCGCTGACGATCGAGCCGATGACCGCCGCCCACAGCGCGGCCAGGTGGACCTTCTTCGGGATCCGGCCCCAGCCGAAGATCCACAGCCCCAGGAACGTGGACTCGAGGAAGAAGGCGAGCAGCGCCTCCAGGGCCAGCAGCGAGCCGAAGACGTCGCCGACGAAGCGGCTGTACGCGCTCCAGGCCAGCCCGAACTGGAACTCCTGGACCAACCCGGTGGCCACCCCGAGGACGAAGTTGATCAGGTAGATGCGGCCCCAGAAGCGGGTCATCCGCAGCCACTCGGGCTTGTCGGTGCGCACCCACATCGTGTGCATGACGGCGACCAGGATCCCCAGGCCGATGGTCAGCGGGACCATCAGGAAGTGGTAGACGGTGGTGATCCCGAACTGCCACCGGGCGATGTCCAACACGTCCACCGTGGTTCCTCCAGTCGCTGACGTACGATCGGCGAGTTCTTTCTACGCTCAGTAGAAGTGACTTTCTACGACACGTAGAAGAAGCACGTGTGAGCTGCCCGACAGGAGACCCGATGAACACGCTGGGAGACCTGGAGCGCGCGGTGCTGGAGCACCTGTGGGCCGCCGGCGGGCCGGTGCCGGCCACCCAGCTGCGCGACGCCTTCGCCGACCGCGGCCTGGCGCTGACCACCGTGCACACCGTGCTGACCCGGCTCGAGCAGAAGGGGTTCGTCGAGCACGACGAGTCCCGGCCGCGGCAGTTCCGCGCCCGTGGCACCCGCGAGGAGCACGTGGCCGAGCTGATGCACGAGGTGCTCGGCCAGGCCGGTGACCGGCAGGCCGCGCTCGCCCGGTTCGTGGGCAGCGTCGGGGAGGACGAGGTGCGGATGCTGCGTGCGCTGCTCGCCGCCTCCGGGGACGACCCGGCGCCCCGCTGAGCCGCTGATCCGTTCACCGAACTGACCCGCTGACCGTGCTGCCCGCGACCGCGCTCGCCCTCGGCGTGCTGGCCGCCGCGCTGGCCTGGCCGGTGCCGGCCGCGCTGGCCCGGGCCCGGTGGCCGCGGCGCGACCCGTTGGCTGCACTGGTGTGCTGGCAGGCGATCGGCCTGGCCGGGGGGTTGTCGATCATCGGTGCGCTGCTCGTGCACGGGCTGGCCCCGTGGGGGCACTCCCTGCCCGAGGCGTGGTGGCACTGGGTCACCCGGCAGCCGCCGGACGATCCGGTGCGCGGTGACCACTGGGTCGCCCAGACCCTCGCCGCCGTGCTGGCCCTGGAGTTGCTGGGCGTGCTCGTGCTCTCCGGCGTCCGCACCGCGCGCACCCGGCGCCGGCACCGGGCGTTGCTGGAGCTGGTGGTGCGCCCGGGGGCGCCGTCGTCGGACACCGAGACCCTGCTGCTGGACCACCCGGCCCCGGTGGCCTTCTGCATCCCCGGCGTGCGGCCGCTGCTGGTGCTCTCCTCCGGCATGGTCGAGGAGCTGGACGGCGCGCAGGTGGACGCCGTCGTCGCACACGAGCGCGCGCACCTGGCCGAGCACCACCACCTGCTGCTGCTGCCGTTCATCGCCTGGCGGGCGGCGCTGCCGGTGCTCCCGGCGGCCGACCGGGCGCACGACGCCGTCCGTGACCTGGTCGAGATGCGCGCGGACGACGTCGCGCTGACCTCGCTGGACGGCGCGGACCCGCGACGGACCCTCGCGGCGGCGATCGTCGCGGTGGCCGGGGGAGCGGGCGGTCAGCTGCCCGACGGAGCGCTCGCGGTCACCGGCGGTGCGGTCGCCGTCCGGGTGCGGCGACTGCTCGCCCCGGCGGAGCCGCTGCCGGCAGCCGGGCGGTGGAGCGCGCTGCTCTGTGCTCTCGCCCTGCTGCTCGTGCCCACCGCGCTGCTGGTCGTGCCGGCGCTGGCCTGAACGAGGAACGGGCACCCGCTCGCAGGCGGTGTGCCTGCGAGCGAGTGCCCGTTCGGGAGCGCGCGCGACCGGTCAGGCCGCGCAGAGTGGATCAGTGCGCGCTGTGCGCCTCGGTGCGGTGGTCGGTCCAGTCGTCGTCGCCCTCGGGCTCCTTGGCCAGCAGGCCGGCGCCGACGGACCAGACGATGGCGCCGAGCAGGCCGATCCAGGCGCCGATCTCGGTGGAGAGGTCAGAGCCGCGCTCGAAGGCGCCCGGTGCGTCGAAGACGTAGCTCAGCGACAGCAGGACGGCGGCGATACCGACGGCCATGGTGGTCAGCGAGAGGCCGCGGTGCTGACGGCCCCGTGCGCGGTTGAGGGCGTACTGCACACCCACGACCAGGCCGATGCCCAGGTAGGCGATGAGCGGGATGGTCGTGTCGGTCTCGTAGCCCGAGCCCGAGGTGCTGTCAGCGCCCTCGGTGGACACCCAGTCCAGGAACGTGGCGATCAGGAAGATGGCGACGCCGACGGTGGCGACGTGCGCGCCCATGGGGTTCGCGCGGCGATCGTGCTCCACCGTGCGACCCCGGGACGTGTGAGTGGAATCGTTTGTGGCCATGACACTGCGTTGCCCCGATGCGCGAAAATCGACACGGAACGTGACCTATCTGTTATCCAGCTGTGCGCCGTCTGAGAGATCAGGAGCCGGTGGCGCCGGCGTCCCGTTCGCCACGTGCGGCGTCCCGTTCGTCGCGGGCCTGCTCGGCGTCCGCGAGCGCGTCGGCGAGGTCGTCCTGCAGCTGCACGATGACCTGCGCGGAGGACAGCAGGTGTCCGTCGTCCAGGAGCACCCGGACTCGCGCGGCCACCTGCAGCTGGTGCCGGGAGTAGCGGCGGTGGCCGCCGGGGGAGCGGTGCGGGTGCAGCACGCCGGAGCTGTCCAGGCTGCGCAGGAAGGCGGCCTGCACGCCGAGGAGCTCGGCCGCCTGGCTCATCGTGAGCACCGGGTGGTCGGGGTCGTCCAGGGACTGCAGCGGGTCGGTGCTCATCGGTCCTCCAGAGACGACGGGAGGGGCGGGACCGTGCGGTCCCGCCCCTCCCCGAGGGTGCTGTCGATCAGCTCTCGACCGCCGTCGGGGCGGCCCCGCCCTCGATGGTGTGCGGCTCCACCGTGGCCGGCGCGTCAGCGCGGGTCACCGTGATCCTGCGGGCCTTGGCCTTCTCGGCCACCGGGATGCTCAGGGTGAGCACCCCGTCGTGGTAGCTGGCCTCGAGTCGGTCGGTGTCCAGGCTCCGGCCCAGGACGAGCTGTCGGGTGTAGCTGCCGAACGGTCGCTCGGCCACCTGCCACTGGGCGCCCTCGATCTCCGGGATCGAGCGCTCGGCGCTGATGGTGAGCGTGGTGCCCTCGACCGACAGGTCGATCGAGCCGGGGTCGACGCCGGGCAGGTCGAAGTGGGCGACGAAGTTGTCGCCCACCCGGTAGGCGTCCATCGGCATGCCGGCGAGCGGGCGGGCGGTCGTGGTGCCCGACCGGCCGGTGAGCTGGTCCAGGGCCCGGAAGACGGACGACGTGGTGGCGAACGGGTCGTAGCTGGTCAGCATCATGGCTGCGTACCTCCAGAGGTGGTGCTGTGTCCGGTGATCGCTGCCCTGAGGTTGATCCTCTAGTGGCGACAGGAGATTACCTCCGCCGCAAGCCGGAGTAAACCTCCCGCTGCAAAAATCTTCGAGTGGTTGCTGGAGATCCATCACCCGTCAGTGCCGCCAGCGGACCGCCTTGGTGATGCCCTCCGGGGACATCCCGTCGAAGAGCGCGATCTCGCCGCGGCGGACCTCCGCGATCGTCGTCGCCAGCTCGGTGCCGTACGCCGAGGTCAGCACCTCGTCCGCCTCGAACGCGCGCACGGCCTCCTCGAGCGAGGCCGGCAGCGCGGCGATGCCCGCCTCGCGCCGTCCCTCGTCGGTGAGGGAGGCGGGGTCGATGCCCACCGGGTCGGGCAGGGTCGCACCGGCCCGGAGGCCGGCGCGACCGGCGGCGAGCAGCCCGGCCATCAGCAGGTAGGGGTTGGCGGCCGCGTCGACGCTCTTGATCTCGACGTTGGCGGCGGCCTGCCGGTGCCCGCTCGGACCGGTGACGAAGCGGAGCGCGGTCTCCCGGTTCTCCAGGCCCCAGGCGGCGAACGCGCCGGCCCAGTGCGAGGGCACCAGCCGGAGGTAGGAGGCGACGCTGGGTGCGCCGACCGCCAGCAGGCCGGGCAGGTGGCGGAGGAGGCCGGCGATGAAGGCCTCGCCGTCGCCGGTGAGCCCGAAGGTGCCCGACCCGCCGCTCATCAGGTTCTGGTCATCCCGCCACAGCGACAGGTGGACGTGCCCGCCGTTGCCCACCCCATCCGCCGTGACCTTGGGGGAGAAGGAGGCGCGCAGGCCGTGGGCCATGCTCACCGCCCTGATCGTGCTGCGCACCAGCAGCGCGGTGTCCGCGGCGGCGACCGGGTCGCCCGTGCCGACCGAGACCTCGAGCTGCCCGGCGGCGTACTCGGGGTGGAACTGGGCGACCGCGATGCCCTGGTCCGCCAGCGCCGCGAGCAGGTCGCGGGCGTAGTCGGAGACCTCGATGTGCCGCGTCATGCTGTACGCGGGGCCGGACAGGGCCGGGACGAACGCGTCCGGGTCGGCGCCCTCGGGCAGGTCGGCCTCACCGAGCACCCACTCGATCTCGAAGGCGGCCCGCACGGTGAGGCCCTCGTCGGCGAGCTCGCCGACCAGCCGGCGCAGCAGCGAGCGGGAGCACTGGACGTGCGGGGTGCCGTCCTGGGCGTACCGGTCGACCGGCGCCCAGGCCCAGCCGGGCTGGCCGGCGAGCACGGTGAGCCCGGAGAGGTCCGGATGCAGGCGCAGGTCGCCCATCGCGCTGCCGGCGTAGGTGCCGGCGACGATCGAGTCGTCGACGAGGAAGCCGTCGAAGACCGGGCTCATGCCGACGCCCCACTGGGCGGCGCTGGGGAGCGTGGCCAGCGGGACGGACTTCATCCGGGTGATCCCGCTGGTGTCGACCCACGGCAGGACGACGCCGACCACTCCGGCGCTCGTCAGCCGGTCGAGCACCGCCTCGGCCGCGGCCCGTCGCTCGTCGCGTTCCTGCAGCTCCATGCGTCCTCCGTCGTCGATGTCCTGTGCTCGCCCGCATCGTGCCGGGCGGAATCGAACCGTGGCTCACGGGACGTCGGGACGGAAGCCCTCTTGCTGCGTCGCGGTCTCGTAAAGGTTGGGTGACGACGTTCCCACGGGGCACCCAGGCCGCGCACACTCTCGCCACCGCGCCGTTGGGCGGTGCAACGGCGAGCACTCAGGAGGGCGTCCGATGGCCGTCTCGACCCCCCGTCCCGACGGGGCGACCAGCACCGACCGACCCCGCTCCGGAGGCCTGCAGCGATCGCTGTCGGTGTGGCAGGCGGTGGGGCTGTCGGTGGCGTTGATGGCGCCGTCCATGGCGGCCAACATCAACCCGCAGGCCACCGCGGGCACCGTGGGGCGCGCCGTCCCGCTCGCGTTCCTGCTCGCCGCGGTCGGCGTCCTGCTGGTGGCCTACGGCTTCGTCCGGCTCTGCCAGTACTTCCACCACGCCGGCTCGGTCTACGCGTTCGTCGGCGCCACGCTGGGGCCGCGGGCCGGGCTGGCCTCCGGCTTCGGGCTGCTCGGCACCTACTGCTTCTACGGCGTGGTCACCTCCAGTGCGACCGGCATCTTCGGCACCGCCTTCCTGCAGGCGGTGGGCATCTGGCCGACCCCGCCGTCCTGGGCGCCGTTCCTGCTCGTCGCGGTCGCGCTGATCGGGGCGCTGGTGCTGACGATCGTGCCGGCGAAGCGCGGGACGTCGGTGCTGCTGACCGTGGAGGGCGTCACCGTCGCGCTCATCCTGGTGGTCAGCGCGATCGTGCTGGTGCGGCTGCTCTCCGGGAACGTGCCTGCCGATGCGCCCTCGCCCGGCGCCGGCTTCACCTGGGACGTCTTCACCGTGGCGCCGGGCACCGACCTGTCCGCCGTCTTCCTCGGCGTGGTCTTCGGCTTCCTCTCCTTCGCCGGCTTCGAGGCCGCGGCGACACTGGGGGAGGAGGCCCGCAACCCGCGTCAGGACATCCCGCGGGCGATCCTCGGGACGGCGGTCTTCGGCGGCGTCTACTTCGTCGTGGTCACCGCGATCGAGATGATGGGGTTTGGCACCGACGACGCCGGGGTGGCCGCATTCGCCTCCTCGCCGTCGCTGCTGGGCGACCTCGGCAGCAGCTACATCGCCGGCTGGGTGGGTGACCTGATCACGCTGGGCGCGGCGATCAGCGCGTTCGGCTGCTGCCTGGCCTGCGTGGTCGGCGCCTCCCGGCTCACCTACGCCTTCGCCCGCGACACCCGCCGGGACACCACCCGCGCCGGGGGGCTGGCCGCCACCACCCGGGCCGGCACCCCCGCGGTCGCGGCGATCGTGGTCACCGCGGTGATGGCATTGGTCCAGCTGGTGTGCGCGGTCCTCTTCGGCGCCGAGGCGTTCGACACCTTCCTGTGGTCGGGCACGATCGGCACGCTGATCCTGCTGGTCGCCTACCTGCTGACGACGATCGGCGCGATCCGGCTGGTGTTCGTCCAGCGGAGGATGCCCGCGGTGCCGATGTGGCAGGTCGTCGTCCCGCTGCTCGCGCTCGTCGTCCTCGGCTACACGATCTGGCGCAACGTCGCCCCGTACCCGGCGTACGGCGACGGGCCGGCGTTCTGGTTCCCGATCGTCGCCGGTGCCTGGCTGCTCGCCGGGCTCGTGGCGGTGCTCGTCGCCCCGGCGATGGCGCACCGCGCTGGTGCCGCGCTCACCGCGGCGGAGCTGGGTGCTCGTCGGGAGGAGCAGGCCGCGGCGGCGGGGTGACCACGTCGGCCGCGTTGCCGCGGTCGGGTGGGTGGAAGGTGACGTGCACCCGCTCGAACCCCTTGCTGCGCTGGGCCTTGGCCAGCCCGGTGTAGCTGCGCCGGTCGCCGGGGGTGAGGTCGACGTCGTCGGTGAACGGGGTGAGCAGCGCGCGCGGGTGCAGGTGGTCGACGTGCACGACGTTGATCTCCACGCACAGCACGCCGACGACCGCCGCCAGGTACAGGAACGCCAGCAGGCCCAGCACCAGGGCGAACACCCCGTTCGTCGCGCTGGCCTTGCTCACCACGTGGCCGACGTAGCTGACCCCGAAGGTCTGCAGCAGCTGCCAGAGGACCGCGGCGGTGAGCGCGCCGGGGGCGACCTGCCGGACGGTGAGGGGCCGGGAGGTGGCCAGCCGGAAGGCGAAGACGAAGACGACGCCGTTGACCGCGACCGAGGCGACCAGCGCGACCATGCGCAGCGCGATGCCCAGCGAGCCGGCATTGCCCGAGCCCAGCGTCGACAAGGCCGTCGTCCCGAGCACCGCCAGGCCGGCCGTGGCCAGCAGCAGCAGGCTGCGGCCGCGGGCCAGGAACGGGTTGGGCCGGCTGTTGCGCGGCACCGACCAGGCGGTGTTCATCGCGTACTGGACCGCCTGCGCCACGCCCAGGCCGCCGTACAGCGAGCCGAGGACGCCGACCACCACGCCGACGGCACCGCCGCTGAGCTCGTTGGGCCGGCCGAGCTGGTCCCCGACCACCGGGAACTGGCTCAGCGCGGAGTCGATGAGGCGCTGCTGGAGGCCTGGGTCACTGGCCAGGACGTGGCCCAGGATCGTCGACAGGAGCAGCAGCAGGGGGAACAGCGAGACGAAGGCGTAGTAGGTGATCAGCGCGGCCAGGTAGGGGCCGGAGTCGTCGAAGTACTTGTAGACGACGGCGATCGGGAAACCGGCGGCCTTGTGCCGCCGCTGCAGGCGGTCCAGCTTCTCGGCGATGGACACGGGCGCAGTGCACCACGCCATCCCGTTGCGCACCACGGGAACCGTGCCGGCGACGGTGACTTCGTGACCGCGGGCCTCCTCCCGGTCGCGCCACGTTGCCGGCCGTCCACTGCCCGCCAGCGCCTCAGACCGGGCGGGCCAGCAGCTCCTGCAGCGCGCGATCGATGAACTCGTTGTCCGCCGGATTGAAGCCCAGGCCGGCGAAGTGGCCGTAGATGGTGGGGATGACCCGCACCTCCCCGTTCGGGATGAACCGGGAGGCCCACTCCTCGTCCTCGGGCGGGAAGTAGAGGTCGGTCTTCGCGGGCATGGCGATCAGCGGACAGCGGATGGAGCGCAGTGCGGCCTCGGTGTCCCCGTCGAACCCCGGGGTCTGCCCGACGTCCCCGTGCTCCCAGGTCCACAGCATGCCCAGCAGGTCGTTCGGATCGCGTTGGTCGAGCCAGTACCCCTCCCAGAACCCGACCAGGAAGTCCTCGAGGGAGGAGAAGCCGAGGGTGCGGTACTCGCGCTGCCAGTAGAAGGCCTGGGACAGGCCCCAGCCGGCGTAGATCCGGGCGAAGGCGCGCAGCCCCACCGTGGGCAGCGCGGTGGGGGAGTAGCGGCCGCCGTTGAACACCGGATCGGCGCTGAGGGCGGCGCGCAGGCTCGTGAGGAAGACCTGGTTGTGCTCGCTGGTGACCGACGCCCCCACGATCGGCGCGGCCCGCTTCACCATCTCCGGGTGGCTCACCGCCCACTGGTAGGTCTGTCCGGCGCCCATCGAGGAGCCCAGCACCAGCTCGAGGGAGTCGATGCCCCACTTCTCGGTGAGCAGCC
>JAOPVN010000337.1 GCA_025966175.1 Modestobacter sp.
GCATCAGCGCGGCGTCCAGCACCGTGCGGGCCATCGGGCCGGCCTGGTCGAGGCTGGAGGAGAACGCGATCAGGCCGTAGCGGGAGACCGAGCCGTAGGTGGGCTTGTGCCCGACCAGGCCGGTGACCGCGGCGGGCTGGCGGATCGAGCCACCGGTGTCGGTGCCGATCGCCCACGGCGCGAGGTGCGCGGCGACCGCGGCGCTCGACCCACCGGAGGAGCCGCCGGGGATGCGGTCGAGGTCCCAGGGGTTCCGGGTCACCTGGTAGGCGGAGTTCTCGGTGGAGGAGCCCATCGCGAACTCGTCCATGTTGGTCTTGCCCAGCATCACGGTGCCGGCCTCGGCCAGCCGGGTGGCGATCGTGGCGCTGTACGGCGGCCGCCAGCCCTCGAGGATCTTCGACCCGCTGGTGGTCGGCACACCCTGCGTGACGACGAGGTCCTTGAGCGCCACCGGCACGCCGGCCAGCGGCCCGAGCTCGGCACCGCCCGCGCGGGCCTCGTCGACCGCGGTCGCGGCGGCCATCGCGGCGTCCTGCTCCACGTGCAGGTACGAGCCCAGCTGGGCGTCGTCGGCGGCGATCCGGTCCAGGTGGGCGAGGGTCACCTCGACCGCGCTCACCTCGCCGGAGGTGAGGAGCCGGGACAGCTCGGCGACGTCGGCCCGGGTCAGGTCCGTGGGAGTGCTCACTCTTCCTCCCCCAGGATCCGCGGGACGCGGAACCGGCCGTCCTCGGCGGCGGGCGCACCGGCCAGTACCGCATCGCGCGGCAGGCTCGGGGTCACCTCGTCGGCGCGCAGCACGTTGGTCAGCGGGACGGCGTGCGTCATCGGCGGGACGTCGGCCACGACGGCCTCACCGACCCGCGCGACGGCGGCAAGCACCTGGTCCAACTGCCCGGCGAACCGGTCGAGCTCCTCGTCGGTCACAGCCAGGCGCGACAGCCGCGCGAGGTGCGCGACGTCGTCCCGGGAGATGGTGGTCATGCTGTGCTGTCCATGCTGGGCCAGGACCCTCTTCCGTCTCGCTCCACGACCTCGTCACTGTACGTGGGAGCGCCGGAGCGCCCGATTGCGAGCCGGGCTGGATACCGTGCCCGCGATGGGGGAGGCTGCCCCTGTTCGCGATCAATGGGGATCGGCCCGCGCAGGACGGCACCGGAGGGACCCGTGTCCTATCTCTTGCGTCTGGTCGTCCCCGACCGACCCGGCATCCTCGGCGCGGTCGCGACCGCGCTCGGTGAGGCCGGCATCGACATCATCTCGGTCGACGTGCTCGAACGCGGCAACGGCGTGGCCGTGGACGACATCGTGGTGGAGCTGCCCACCGACCGGGTGGCCGACAGCCTGATCACCGCCGCGACGGCGGTCCCCGGGGTGCAGGTGGAGTCGCTGCGCCCGTTCGCCGGCCCACTGGACACCCACCGGGAGCTGGACCTGCTCGAGGCGCTGGCTCCGGCCGGCGAGGGCACCGCCAAGGTCCTCGCCGCGGAGCTGCCGCGGGTGTTCCGCAGCGGGTGGGCGGTGGTGCTGGCCGGGAGCAGCCCGGAGGTCACGCTGCTCGCCGCCTCGGACGCCGCCCCGTCGCTGGAGGGCGTGCCGATGCCGTGGCTGCCGCTGACCTCGCCGATGCTGCTGCCCAGCGACGCGGCCTGGGTGCCGGAGCGCTGGCAGGAGATGGCCGTGGAGATGATGGCCGCCCCGCTGGACCCCGGAGGCACCGCGGTGCTGCTGGGTCGCTCCGGTGGGCCGGCGTTCCGCCGCTCCGAGCTGCTGCGGCTGGCGCACCTGACCGGGCTGGCCGCCACGGTCGCCCGGCTGCCACCGGTCGACCCCGCCTGAGGGCTGCCCGCGGCGGGGCTCAGTCCTCGGCCGCGGCCCCGTCGCCGATGGTGGCCACCTCGCGCGCCGCCTCCGGTCCCTGTTCCAGCAGCACCGCGAAGCCGTCGTCGTCCAGGATCGGCGCCTTCACCGCGACGGCCTTGTCGTACTTGCTGCCGGGGTCGGCGCCGACCACGACGAAGCCGGTCTTCTTCGAGACCGAGCCGGTCACCTTGCCGCCGCGCTCCTGGATCGCGGCGATGGCCGAGTCGCGGCTGTGGTCGCGCAGCGAGCCGGTGACGACGACGGTGACGCCGGTCAGCGGTCCGGGTCCGTCGTCGGACTCGGGGTCGGCCATCCGGACCCCGGCCTGCCGCCACTTCTCCACGACGTCCCGGTGCCAGTCGACGGCGAACCAGTCGCGCACCGCGGTGGCGATGGTGGGTCCCACGCCTTCCGCGGCGGCGAGCTCCTCCTCGCTGGCCTCCTGCAGCCGGTCGAGGGAGCGGAACTCACGGGCCAGCGCCTGGGCGGCGGTCGGGCCGACGTGCCGGATCGACAGGCCGACCAGCACCCGCCACAGCGGGACGTCCTTGCGGGTCTGCAGGTTGGCCAGCAGCTTGTGTCCGTTGGCCGAGAGGGTGCCGTCCTTCTTGGTGAAGAAGTCGGTGCGCCGCAGGGCCTCCTCGTCGAGGAAGAAGACGTCGCCCTCATCGGTGAGCAGGTGGCTCTCCAGCAGCGCGATCGCCGCCTCGTAGCCGAGCACCTCGATGTCGAAGGCCCCGCGGCCGGCGACGTGGAAGACCCGCTCCCGCAGCTGGGCGGGGCAGGACCGGGAGTTCGGGCAGCGGATGTCGGCGTCGCCCTCCTTCTCCGGGCGCAGTTCGGTGCCGCACTCGGGGCAGTGCGTGGGCATCACGAACTCGCGCTCGGAGCCGTCGCGGGCGGCGACCACCGGGCCCAGCACCTCGGGGATCACGTCGCCGGCCTTGCGGATGACGACGGTGTCGCCGATCAGCACGCCCTTGCGCTTCACCTCGCTGGCGTTGTGCAGCGTGGCCAGCTGGACGGTGGAGCC
>JAOPVN010000474.1 GCA_025966175.1 Modestobacter sp.
GGTCGCCGGTCACCCAGCGCAGCAGCAGGCCGAGGACGGCGGCACCGGCGGCGAACAGCGCGACGACGGCGCCGAGGCGCACCAACGACGTCCCGACGTCCGCGGAGACCGACCCTCCTGAGGGCACATGGCGAACGTTACGTCTGCCGACGTCTGGTGACAATGTGAACGCTGTGCGCGACCGGCGTCAGCGCACCGGGCCGCGGGCCACCTGCTCGCCCGGGACCTCTCCGTCGGCCGCCTCGGCGAGCCCGGCGACGGCGGTCGGAACGGCGTCCGGTTGCCGGGTCGCCGCCACGTGCAGCTGCACGCTCGGCGGGAGAACGTGCAGCTCGAGGCGCACCCGGCGGCCCCGGGCGAGCACCGCACCGGCCGTGGCGGCGACCACGACGCAGACGATGCCGCCCCCGATGAGGCCCCAGGGCGCACCCAGCCGCTCGGAGATCCAGCCGATCAGCGGCGCACCGACCGGCGTCCCGCCCATGAAGCACATGAAGTACAGCGCGAGCACCCGCCCGCGCATCTGCGGCTCGACGCCGAGCTGGATGAAGCTGTTGCAGGCCACGCTGAACATGAGCGCGGCGGCGCCGGTGGGGATGAGCAGGGCGGCGAACGCGTAGTAGTTGCCCATCAGGCCGGTGACGACCAGCAGCGCGCCGAAGGCGACGGCGGAGACGATGAGGAACCGCTGCAGCGGGCGGGTGCTGCGGCGGGTCGACAACAGCGCCCCGGACAGCGAGCCGACGGCGTAGGCGGTGGACAACAGCCCGAAGGCGCCGGCGCCGAGCCCGAAGACCTCACGGGCCATCAGCGCGATGGTGATCTGGGAGTTGAACCCGAACGTGCCCACGGTGAAGGCCAGCAGCATCGCCAGCATCAGGTCCGGGTGCCGGCGGGTGTAGGCCAGCGCCTCGCGCAGCTGGCCCGGGGAGCGGGCCACCGGGGTGCTGCGGCGCAGGTCGCCGACGCGCATGACGACCAGCGCGGCGATCGTCGTGCCGAAGCTGGCGGCGTTGACCAGGAACGCCGGGGCGGTGTCGCCCCCCGACGCCGCGATCAGCGCCCCGGCCACCGCGGGCCCCACCAGCCGGGCCCCGTTGAAGACCGTCGAATTGAGGCTGACCGCGTTGGCCAGCAGGTCGGGTCCGACCATCTCCGACACGAACGACTGGCGCACCGGGGTGTCCAGCGAGGAGACGATGCCCAGGCCCGCGGCGAGCAGGTAGACGTGCCACAGGGCGATCGAGTCGGTGGCGACCATCAGCCCCAGGCCCAACGCCAGCACGCCCATGACCGCCTGCGTGACCATCAGCACCCGGCGCTTGTCGTACCGGTCGGCCAGCACGCCGCCGTAGAAGCTGAACAGCAGGGTGGGGCCGAACTGCAGGGCGGTGGTCACCCCGAGGGCGACGCCGCTGCCCCCCGACAGCTGCAGCACCAGCCAGTCCTGGCCGATGCGCTGCATCCAGGTGCCGGTCTGGCTGACCAGGTTGGCCGAGACGTAGAGCCGGAAGTTGCGCACGCGCAACGCCCGGAACATGCCGGCACGGGGAGTGGGATCAGCAGCGGGCGTCGCGGTCACCCACTGGCGAGCTTGTCCATGATCGTCGAGGCCTCGCGCAGGACGGCGCGCTCCTCGGCGGTCAGCTCCTGGAGCTCGCCCGAGAGCCACGCCTCCCGGGCACGGACCTCCTCGTTGAGCAGCTCCTCCGCGGCCGGGGTCAGGTCGATGACGACCTGCCGCCCGTCGGTGGGGTGCGGGGTGCGGGTGACCAGACCCTTCGCCTCCAGCGCGACGACCACCCGGGTCATCGAGGGGGGCTGCACGCGCTCGTGGGCGGCCAGCTCCCCCGGGCTCATCGAGCCGTGCCGCTTCAGCGTGGACAGCGCGGCCAGGTGGGTCAGCGTCACCGAGGTGTCCACCCGCTGGTTGCGCAACCGGCGGGAGAACCGCATGACGGCCAACCGCAGGTCGTGGGCGAGCGCCGCAGTGTCCAGCGTCGTCCGTGCCACGGAGCCCACCTTAACCGGAGTAGAAAGCCTGTCTAACGATCTCACGCGTGCCCACTCAGAGGAGCTGCTGGATCGGGTTCAGCGCGAAGTAGACGACGAAGACCGCGGCGACGACCCACATCAGTGGGTGGATGCTGCGGCGGCGTCCGGTGGCGACCTGCAGCACCACGTAGCTGACCACGCCGGCACCGATGCCGTTGGTGATCGAGTAGGTGAACGGCATCAGCGCGATCGTGAGGAAGGCCGGGATGACCAGGGCCATGTCGCCCCACTCGAGGTCGCGGATCTGGCTGATCATCATCGCGCCGACGATGACCAGCACCGGCGCCGCGGCCTCCGAGGGCACGACCTGCACCAGCGGGGTGAAGAACGTCGCGATCAGGAAGAGCACGCCGGTGACCACGCTGGCCAGGCCGGTGCGGGCACCGTCGCCCACCCCGGCGGCGCTCTCGATGTAGGTCGTGTTCGACGAGACACTGGCCGCGCCACCCGCGGCCGCGGCCAGCGAGTCGACCAGCAGCACCGGCTGGGAGCGGGGCAGGTTGCGCTCCTCGTCGAGCAGGTCGCCCTCGGCGCCCACGGCGGTGATCGTGCCGACGGTGTCGAAGAAGTCGGCGATCATGATCGAGAAGATGATCAGGATGGCGGCGAGGACGCCGATCCGGGAGAAGCCGCCGAACAGCGAGAAGTTCCCGATCAGCGACAGGTCCGGGACGTCGAAGACCTGCCCCGGCCAGGTCGGCACCTGCAGGGCCCAGCCGTGCGCGTTCGCCTCGACGCCGTCCGCGCCGATGCGCGGGCCGATCCCGGCGATCGCCTCGACGACGATGGCGAAGACCGTGGTGGTGACGATGCCGATCAGCAGCGCACCCCGGACCTTGCGCACGACCAGCACGCTGGTGACCAGCAGCCCGACGACGAAGGTGAGCATCGGCCACCCGGCCAGCTCACCGTTGTCGCCGAAGCTGATCAGCGGGTTGCCCGGGCGGATGATGCCGGCGTCGGCGAGCCCGATGATGGTCAGGAAGAAGCCGATGCCCACCGCGATGGCCGTCTTCAACTGCGCCGGGATGGCGGTGAACACCGCCTTGCGGAAGCCGGTGAGCACCAGCACCGTGATGAGCAGGCCCTCCAGCACGATCAGGCCCATGATCTCGGGCCAGGTCAGCTGGGTCGCGGCGAAGACCGCGACGATGGCGTTGATGCCCAGGCCGGCCGCCAGAGCCAGCGGGTACCGCCCGATGATGCCCATCGCGATGGTCAGCACGCCGGCGACCAGCGCGGTCACCGCGGCCACGGAGCCGAACGGCAGCGTGCTGCCGTGGATGTCCGCGCCGGACAGGATGATCGGGTTCAGCACCACGATGTAGGCCATCGTGAAGAAGGTGGTCAGCCCGCCGCGGATCTCCCGACCGACCGTGGAGCGGCGCGCGGTGACCTCGAAGTACCGGTCCAGCCCGTTCTTCGGCCGGATCTGCGGCCCGGGGCTGCGCCGGGCCGCGGTCGTCGTCTCCGCCGCCGTCTCGGCTGTGGTGCTGCCGGCGCCGTCGGCGGGCGTGCGGGCGGGACGTGACTTGTCGGGCATGGGTGGACCCCTAGGGACGGCGACCGGCGCGACTCCGGCGGGGTCGGCTTCCCGGCGGACCGCCCGGTGCGGGTGGCATCGAGCGGCGACAGCGTGCCACATCGCCTCGGCGCGCTGGGCAGACCGTCGTCCCGACCAGCGGGGCAGCCGCATATCGTCGACCCGTGCCCGCGCCCAGCCGTCCCTCCCCGCCGCCCCTCCAGGTCGACACCGCGCGGGTCGTGCAGATCGGGACGGCGCTGTGGGCGGTCGCGCTGGTGGTGCTGCTGGTGCTGGGCGACCGGGTCGACCAGGTGTGGACCTGGACCTGCGTGGCCGCGATCGCGCTCGCCGTCCTCGGCCTGGGCATCATGCGCTGGCAGGGCCAGCGCTGACCTCCTCGGTCCTGTGCCCGGGGCGCCGCCGCCTCAGATGACGTCGAAGTCCGCGGTGTCGTAGCGGGCTGTGAGGACGACCTCCGCGGGCTCGCCCTCGGTCCGCTCCAGGGTGGCCTGGCTGTGCGCGCCGCAGCCGTAGTCGGCGGTCACCACGTGCCCGTCGGCCGGGGAGAACCCGTTGGCGCAGGCACCCAGCGACAGGCGCAGCGAGCCGGCCAGCGGCAGGAAGAAACCGCAGGTGGCGCAGGGGCCGGGGGCGTGCCGGGCCATCGCCGAGCGCGGCCCGAAGTCGCCGTCCCGCCAGCGCTCGGACGCCTCCTGACGGCCCTCCGGGGAGAGCACCCGCTCGCGGCCGATGCCGATCTCCTCGGCGACCACCCGGCCGGCCGGGTCGTCGGCGGAGTCGTCGTCGACGAGGTAGCTGGGCACCAGGCGCGGGTCGTCCTCGGTGGAGGGCAGGACGTCGCCCACGGTCAGGTCGCCGGGGCGCAGCCGCTCGTGCCACGGCACCCAGGCCGGGGCCAGCAGCGCCGCGTCCCCGGGGAGCAGGACGACCTCGTCGAGGGTCACCTCGTCCTCGCCGGGCACCCGGGCCAGCGTCACCGCCCAGTGCCAGCCGACGTAGCCGGGCAGCGCCGCGGCGAAGGAGTGCGTGACGACGACGCCGAGTTCGGGTGCTGCCTCGTCGGCCAGCACCTCGGGGGTCACGCCCTGGTGGTCACCGACGACGGCGGGGTCAGCCGCCACCTCGACGGCCGCGGCACGGGCCTGCTCGACCGCGGCGGCCAGCACGTCGTCCGGGAAGGAGCCATGGGCAGCGGAGAACGCGGAGTCGGACACGCCCCCATTGTCGCGGATGCCGGCAAGTGCGCACCCGGCCCGCCTCCGCGGCGCGCGGATCACTCGAGCCGGCGGACCGGGGAGCCGGCCAGGAACGGGCGATGCCCTCCACCACCCAGGGCTGCGACCAGCGTGTCCTCGTCGACCAGGTGCTCGGCGAGGGCACGGGGCTCCCGCTCGCCGGCCGGCCGGGCGGCCGGCCCGGCCCTTCTGTCCACCGGTGGCGCCGCGGCCGTCCGGGGTGACACAGCCGACTGCGGCACGATGGGGCCCGTGCCCGACTCCTCCGCTCCGCGCGCCCGCCGGCGGCTGCGGTCCGCGAACCGGGCACCGGAGCACGGGGTGGACACCTCTCCGCTCGGGGTGCGCCGCCAGCAGACCCGGCCGCTGCCGGTGGCCGCGACGCAGCCGCCGGGCGATGACACGCCCACGACCGCCGGCCCCGTCGCACCGGGTGCAGGGTCGACCGTGCCCGGCGCGGGTCGGGCCCCCGGTCCGGCCGCACCCCCGCCGAGCCTCGGCGCCCGGCCGCAGAAGCTGACCGTCACCCGTGTCGCCGCCACCCGCACCCGGGAGCTCAGCGGCGCCGCGGTCCGCCGGGTCCGGGAGTACGGCCGGGCCGGCGGCGCCGGGGAGACCGGGCTGGCCGGGCTCTTGTGGGTCAACGCCCTGCACATGGCCGGCGACGCGATGATCGCCGTCTCGCTGGCCGGCACGCTGTTCTTCGCCGCCGCCTCCGACGCGCAGCGCGGCAACGTCGCGCTCTACCTGCTGGTGACCATGGCGCCGTTCGCGCTCGTCGCGCCGGTGATCGGCCCCGCCCTGGACCGGCTGCAGCGCGGCCGGCGCTGGGCGCTGGGCGGCAGCCTCGCCGGCCGAGCGGTGCTGGCCGTCCTGATGGCCGTCCACCACGACGACCTCGCGCTCTACCCGGCCGCGCTGGGCGTGCTGGTGCTGAGCAAGGGATTCAACGTGCTGCGGGCCGCGGTGGTCCCCCGGGTGCTGCCCCCGGCCCTGTCCCTGACCTCGGCGAACGCGCGGATGTCGGTGTTCGGGCTGGCCGCCGGTGGGGTGCTCGGCGCCCTGGGCGCGGGCATCGCCACCGTGCTCGGGTTCGGCTGGGAGCTGGGGGCGGCGGCGGCGGTGTTCGCACTGGCCGCCGTCCTCGCCGTCCGGCTGCCCGGGCACGTCGACGTCCCCGGTGACGAGGAGCCGGCCGACGTGCTGCGCACCGCACCGTTGACCCTCCCGGGCAGCGGACGACGGCCGACGACGCCGCACGTGGTGACGGCGCTGCGGGCCACCGCCGCGCTCCGCGGGCTCAGCGGCTTCCTGACCATCTTCTCCGCGTTCCTGGTGCAGGCCACGGTGCAGGACGGCTGGGACGCGACCCTCGCGCTGGGCGGGATCGCCGCGGCGGCCGGTGCGGGGAGCTTCCTCGGCACCGGCATCGGTGCCCGCCTGCACACGACCAGCCCCGACCGGGTGGTCCTGGCCGCGGCCGGGGCAGCCGCGGCGATCACCGTGCTGGCCGCGTTCACCTTCAGCCTGCCGATGGCCGCCCTGGTCGCCGGCGTCGCCGCGGTCACCAACGCGCTGAGCAAGGCCGCGCTGGACGCGATCATCCAGCGCGAGGTGCCCGACAGCCTGCGCGCCTCGGCCTTCGCCCGCTCGGAGACCTGGCTGCAGCTGGCCTGGGTGCTCGGCGGCGCACTGGGGATCGCACTGCCCACCACCGGCTGGCTGGGCTTCACCGTGGCCGCGGCGCTGCTGGTGCTCGCCGTCGGCCTCACCCTCTGGAGCCTGCGCACCCGCCGGGCCCGCCGCACCATCGATCGAGAGGCATGGACGTGACCTCGGCAGGACGGGCGTCGACCGGGGTGGCACTGCTCGCCGGACTGGGACTGCTGGCCGGCTGCGGGGGTTCCGCAGCCTCCGACGGCGGCGGCCAGGCCACCGCACCGTCGGTGACGGTGCAGGCCGGGGGCGACGCGATCACCGTCGACCCCACGCAGTACTGCCTGGACGGCGACGGTCAGCGCTACCAGACCTCGGCGCCGATCCTGGAGGTCACGCCGGACACCACGATCAGGCTGACGGTGTCCGATGCGGTGGCCGCGGCGGGCTGGAGCGTGCAGGTCTTCGACGAGCAGCTGCAGCAGCAGCTCGGCGACGTCGCGGTGCCCGCCGGGGACGCCGAGTTCAGCGGGATAACCACGTCCGACGTCGTCCCGCCGACCTTCTACCTGGTGGTCGTGGAGGACTCCGACCCCGAGGCGTGCAGCGGGCTGTCCGGCGCCTGGCCGGTCGGCTTCATCCGCACCGACGGCACCGCCGCGACGACCAGCCCGACACCGTCCGGCTGACAAGGACCCCGTCGGCCCCGTCCCGGGGCCCGCCCCGAGCGTGCGAGGGGTGGGGAGGACGGGGTCCTCTTTCAGCCCTCCAGGTCGGTCGCGACCGCGCGCAGCACCGAGCCGACCTTGCGCGCCATCGACTTGTCCGGGTGACGCCCGTGACGCAGGCCCTCGGAGACGTCGTCCAACAGCTTGATCAGGTCCTCGATGATCGGGACCAGGTCGTCGGGCTTCTTCCGGGTGCCGGCGACGGCCGAGGGCAGCGGGTCGAGCACCTGCACCTGGAGCGCCTGGTCACCGCGGCGGCCCTGCACGATGCCGAACTCCACGCGCTGCCCGGGCTTGAGCTCAGAGGTGCCGGCCGGGAGTGCGTCCTTGTGCACGAAGACGTCCGGGCCGCCCTCACGAGCGAGGAAGCCGAAGCCCTTCTCCACGTCGAACCACTTCACCTTGCCGCTGGGCACGTCGATCCCTCAGTCAGTCGTCACTGGCGTCCCGGCCGTCCTGGCCTGGCGCATCCGCATCCGCAGCCGGTCACCGACTGCGGATGCCCAGGTTAGTCGGCAGGGAGCGCTGGTCGACGCACCTTTTCCGCCCGCTCCCTACGCTGACCGCCGTGTCGACCCCTGCGGGCCCGCCGTCACCGCCCCGGCACCCCGACTACCGGTTCAGCCTGGCCAACGAGCGCACCCTGCTGGCCTGGTTGCGCACCGCACTGGCGCTGGTCGCCGGCGGGGTGGCGATGACCCAGTTCGTGCCGCACCTGGGCTTCCCGGCCGGCGGCCCGGTCGTCTCGATCGGGCTGTTGCTGGCCGGGCTGGTCACCGCGCTCGCCGGGTACCGCCGCTACGTCCGCAACGAGGCGGCGATCGCCGCGGACCAGCCGCTGCCGGCCAGCCCCGCCGCCGCGTGGGTCACCGGGCTGGTCGGGCTGCTGGTGGTCGCGCTGCTGGTGCTGGTGGTCGTCCAGGTCCTCCGCGGATGAGCAGCCCGCCTCGGCCGCTGGAGACCCAGCCGGCCCGCACGGCGCTGGCCTGGCAGCGGACCGGGCTGAGCCTGCTGCTGGTGGCCGGGTTGCTGGCGCGCGGTGCGGCGGTCCACGGGCGGCTGCTGCTCGTCGTCCAGGCCGCGGTCGTGGCCCGGCCCGGCCATGGGGTG
>JAOPVN010000624.1 GCA_025966175.1 Modestobacter sp.
CGAGGTGTCGCTGGTGGCGATCCTCGACGCGGACAAGGAGGGCTTCCTCCGCTCGGGCACCTCGCTCATCCAGACGATCGGCCGGGCCGCGCGGAACGTCTCCGGCGAGGTGCACATGTACGCCGACAAGATCACCCCGTCCATGGCGCAGGCGATCGAGGAGACCACCCGGCGTCGGGAGAAGCAGGTCGCCTACAACCTCGAGCACGGTGTCGACCCGCAGCCGCTGCGCAAGAAGATCGTCGACATCCTCGACGGCATCTACAAGGCGGCCGAGGACACCGAGGCGTCCACCGAGCTGCTGGGCGGATCCGGGCGGCAGCAATCGCGCGGGAAGTCGCCGGTGCCGGGGCTCTCTTCCAAGAGCCGGGCGAAGGCCGGGTCGATCGACGTCCAGGGGCTGCCCCGCAACGAGCTGGCCGACATGATCACCACGATGAACGAGCAGATGCTGTCGGCCGCCCGGGAGCTGCAGTTCGAGGTCGCCGCCCGGCTGCGCGACGAGCTGAACGAGCTGAAGAAGGAGCTGCGTCAGCTGGACGCTGCACACGCCTGAAGGAGGATCCCGCTGCCCCCCACCGCTCGCACGCGCGGCGGGACCCTGCAGCGGGGCCGCCCAGAAGGGCCAGGCTCGGGACGTCAGGGGAGGAGGGGCGTGCGGCTGGAGGAGCTCGTCGAGCACTGCCTCGCCAAGCCCGGGGCCGAGGAGACCCACCCGTGGGGCGAGGCCGAGCTGGTCGCGAAGGTCGGCGGCAAGGCATTCGCCTTCATCGGGCCCGACTCGGGCACGGTCGGGGTGAAGTGCGGCCGGGACGCCACCGAGGCAGCGGAATGGCGGGACCGGTATCCCGGCGCGATCACGGTCAGCGCCTACGTCGGCCGGTACGGCTGGAACGCCGTCGACTGGACCGGCCCGGTGCCCGACGACGAGGTCTTCGAGCTCGTCGACGCCTCCTACGACGCGGTCGTGGCCGCGCTGCCCAAGAGCCGCCGTCCCGTCGCGCCGGGATGACCCGAGCCCGCCGGGCAGTCATGATCGTCGGGTGGCCGACGACGAGAACTCCTCCTGGTACGGCGTCCGCTGCTGCTTCCAGCTGGGGCCGACGGACGAGGACGGCGCCTCCTACGAGGAGCGGGTCACCCTCTGGTGCACCTCCTCGTTCGACGAGGCGATCGCGGCGGCCGAAGCCGAGGCGGAGGCGTACGCCGGCGACCCGGCGGAGACGGGGAACGAGTACCTCGGCCTCGTCCAGGCCTTCGCGCTGTCCGAGCCGCCCGGTCACGGGGCCGAGGTGTTCTCGCTGATCCGGGACAGCGCGCTGGCGCCCGACGACTACCTGGACCAGTTCTTCGACACCGGCAGGGAACGCCAGCAGACGGTGGAGTGAGCCGTCCCCGTCGGGACGCAGATCACACCGGGCCCGCCGCGTGCGGGGAACCCGGTGCGCTCGCTGGGCGTTCAGACGAGCAGATCCCCATCCGGGTGGCTGTCGGCTGCCCGGGATGGCCGGGTCTGCACGTGGAGGGGAGTATCCCGCCGCGGCACCGTCGTCAACACGAGGTCCCATGACCTCCGGCGCTGCCGGCCGACCGATCGATGGTCGGTGGGAGAGACCTCCGGGTACTGACACATCTGCCAGTTCCACCGGAGGAACACTCGTATGGACGTCCCACTCTGGGTCTGGGCGATCACGATCGCCGGGATCGTCGGCATGCTCGTCTTCGACTTCATCGGCCACGTGCGCACGCCGCACGCGCCCTCGCTGCGCGAGGCTGCGACCTGGTCGGCGATCTACGTCGGCATCGCCGTCCTCTTCGGCCTGCTGGTGTTCGCCTTTGCCGGCGCCCAGTACGGCGGGGAGTACTTCGCCGGGTACATCACCGAGAAGAGCCTCTCGGTCGACAACCTCTTCGTCTTCGTGCTGATCATGGCCAGCTTCGGTGTCCCCCGGGTGGCCCAGCAGAAGGTCCTGCTGTTCGGCATCACCTTCGCGCTCTTCCTGCGGACGATCTTCATCCTGGTGGGCGCCGCGGCCATCGAGAACTTCAGCTGGGTCTTCTACCTCTTCGGCGCCATCCTCATCTACACCGCCTGGGTGCAGGCCCGCAGCGGCGGGCACAACGGCGACGAGGAGTACCAGGAGAACGCCGTCCTGAAGCTGGTGCGCAAGGTCCTCCCGACGACCGAGGAGCACCACGGCGACCGGATGACCGTGAAGCTGCAGGGCAAGCGGTACATCACCCCGCTGGCCATCGCGCTGATCGCCATCGGCAGCGCCGACATCATCTTCGCCGTCGACTCGATCCCGGCGATCTTCGGTCTGACCCAGGAGACCTACCTGGTCTTCGCCGCGAACGCGTTCTCGCTGCTGGGTCTGCGCCAGCTGTTCTTCCTCATCGACGGTCTGCTCGACCGGCTGGTCTACCTCGCCTACGGGCTCGCGGTGATCCTCGCGTTCATCGGCGCCAAGCTCGTGATCCACGCGCTGCACACCAACGAGCTGTCCTGGATCAACGGCGGGCACCACATCACCGCGATCCCGGAGATCCCGACCTGGTTGTCGTTGCTGGTCATCCTGGTGACCCTGGTGGTGACGACGCTGGCGAGCCTGCGGCACGACCGGAAGGTGCGGGAGCGGCGGCCGGCGCGGGACGCCGGAACGGGGCGGCACGCGGCCGGTGAGGTCCCGGCGGCGACCACCGACGGCGCCGCCGACACTTCCGCGCGGTCCTCAGCGCGCACTGACTGACCGCACAGCCGGCACCTGGGCCGGGGGCGACCTGCGTCGTCCCCGGCCCGACCTGCGCGTGGTCCCGGACGCCAGTTCGTTGGCCTCTGCACCCTGAGGGTGCCCCGTACAGTCGGGACCCGTGCAGCTCCCCGTCTGGTTCGAGATCTCGACGTTCGTGGGCCTCACGGTCCTGCTGCTCGCCGACCTCGCCCTCGTCGCCCGCCGACCCCACGAGCCCTCCGTCAAGGAGGCGAGCATCTGGGTGACCTTCTACGTGGCGCTGGCGATGCTGTTCGGCCTGGTCCTGCTGGCGGTCACCAACGGCGACTTCACCACGCAGTTCTACGCGGGCTGGCTGACCGAGTACTCGCTGTCGGTCGACAACCTCTTCGTCTTCGTGATCATCATGGCCCGCTTCAAGGTGCCGCGGAAGCTGCAGCAAGAGGTCCTGATGGTCGGGATCATCATCGCGCTGGTGCTGCGCG
>JAOPVN010000491.1 GCA_025966175.1 Modestobacter sp.
GGGGCGCACGGTCGGCGCGCTCGCCGGTGCGGCGGAGGTCATCGGCCCGGACGGCGACGGGCGCCGTGCAGCCGGGGACTCGGCCGCCGGCGACTGCACCATCGGTGGCTGGGACGTCGGGGGCTGCGCCATCGGTGACTGGGCCGTCGGGGGCAGCGCCATCGGCGACCGGCGGCGCTCGCCGGTCTCCGGTGGGCGCCCGGGCGCGGCGGAGGGATCGTGGTCGGTGCGGCGGCGGCCGGCGCCGGGCGGTGGTCCACCGCTCGGGCGTGCCGGCGGACGGCGGAGCATGGGGTCCTCGCCGGCCGGGAGGAGCCCCTCCCGGCGCCGGTCGGCCCGGCTGGACCGCGGCATGGTCATCGCGCCGTCGGTCTCGGGATCGGCCGACGGCCCACCTGCCGTCGCCGGAGCGCTCGCGGAACGGGGCAGCTCGGCGTCGCTGCGGCGCTCGCGGACCGAGCGATCGGCCTCCTCGGCAGCGCTGCGGCGCTCATCGGCGCGCCGACGGCCGCCCGGCGCGGACACCTCCGGCTGGCTTCCGTCACTGCCTGGCGCCACATGCCTCCCCACGGTGAGAGAGGCTAGTCGCGCGCGGGGTCTGTGCCCAGGACCCGACCGGAGCGTTGCCGCTGGCGAGCGGCTCGCATGCGGCGCAGCCGGCGCACGAGCACCGGGTCGACCGCGAGGGCCTCGGGACGGTCCACCAGGGCATTGAGCACCTGGTAGTAGCGGGTTGCCGACATCCCGAAGCGGTCCCGGATGGCGGCCTCCTTGGCGCCCGCGTAGCGCCACCACTGGCGTTCGAAGGCCAGCATCTCCCGCTCACGCGCGGGCAGAGTCACAGCGGTGTCGTTCCCGGCAGCCCCACCAGCCACGGGCGTCTCGTCGCCCGGTGCCGGGGAGGCGGTCTCACTGGGTTCCGTCCCCGGGGTCGCGGTCCCGGCGGCACGCGCCTCGCGGGCGGTCTGCGCGGTGTCGCTGCTCATCGGGTCCTGCCTCCGGTCGCCGTGGGCGCCCGGCCGGTGCGGCGTCGCCACCGGCACGGGATCGGTCTGCTCCGACGGTAGTCGCGTCGCGCTCGGGCCGGGGGGACGCAGCCGGGCGAGCCGGTCCGCTCAGACGCCGACCGGGAGCGGGCCGGCAGCGGCCCGCCGGGTGCTGTGCGCCTGGCGCAGGGTGTCCACGGTGAACACGGCCAGGGCCAGCCACACGATGGCGAACCCGGCCAGCCGGGCCGGGGGCATCGGCTCGTCGTAGACGAACACGCCGATCGACAGCTGGATCAGCGGCGTCACGTACTGCAGCAGGCCGACGGTCGACAACGGCACCCGGTTGGCGGCGGCGGCGAACAGCAGCAGCGGGACGGCAGTGGCCAGCCCGGTGCTCACGAGCAGGAACGCGTTGCCGACCCCGGCGCTGCCGAAAGCGGCGTTCCCGTGGGCCTCCAGGACGCCGATCACGACCAGCGCCGGCACGAACACCACCGCCGTCTCGACGAACAGGCCCGGCGCCGCCTCCACCCGCACCAGCTTCTTCATCAGGCCGTAGAGGCCGAAGCTGGTCGCCAGGGACAGCGCGATCCACGGCGGGCGGCCGTAGTCGACGGTGAGCACGACGACCGCCAGCACGGCGATGCCGACCGCGGTCCACTGCAGCCGGCGCAGTCGCTCCCGGAACACCGCGACGCCGAGGACCACGCTGACCAGCGGGTTGATGAAGTAGCCCAGGGACGACTCGACCACGTGCCCGGAGTTGACCGCGTAGACGTAGACGAGCCAGTTGATCGCGATGAGCCCCGCAGCGGCGGCGAGCACCAGCAGCGCGCGCCGGTCGGCGACGATGGCCCGCACCTGCGCCCAGCCGCGGCGCACGGTCAACAGCAGCGCGATGAACAGCAGCGACCACGCCACCCGGTGGGCCACGATCTCCAGCCCGCCGGCCGGTTCCAGCAGCGGGAAGTAGAGCGGGAAGACCCCCCAGAGGACGTAGGCCCCGAGGCCGGCACCCACCCCGGCACGACGTTCGTCCACCGGCGAACCGTACGCCCACCCGATGGTGAGCCAGGCTCAGGACCTGGTCGGCAACGTCACCGAAGTCACGCCCGTCAGCGCCCTCTCGTCCTGCTCACCGTCGCCGGACCGGCCAACATGGGGCGACGGTTCCCGCGGGCGACGTGGGGACGACTGCGAGAGGTGGGGGATGAACGGGGCCGAACTGCTGCTGCTGGCGCTCGGCGCGGTGGGGGTGGCGGCGGTGGCCCGACGAGTGGGCTGGCAGGCGCCCCTGGTGCTGGTGGTGGTCGGGTTCGGAGTCAGCTTCCTGCCGGGCGTGCCCGAGCTGCAGATCGACGGCGAGCTGTTGCTGGCCGCCGTCCTGCCGCCGTTGCTGTACTCCTCGGCGCTCGGGGTCTCCTACGTCGGCTTCCGCGCGCTCTTCCACCCGATCGTGCAGCTGGGCGTCGGGCTGGTGTTCGTCACCGCGATCGTCGTCGCGCTGGTCGCCCGGGCGGTCGTCCCGGGGTTGCCCATGCCGGTGGCGCTGCTGCTGGGCGCGATCGTGGCCCCACCCGACGCCGTCTCCGCTGCCTCGATCGGCCGCAAGCTCGGGCTTCCCCGACCGGTGATGACGGTGCTGGCCGGCGAGAGCCTGATCAACGACGCGGCGGCGCTCACCTTCTACAAGGTCGCCCTGGCCGGTGTCTTCGGTGCCAGCGGCAGCCTGCTCGGCATCGACTGGAGCACCGCGGCAGGCACCTTCGGCCTGGCCGTCGCGGCCGGGGTGGCCGTCGGACTGGCGCTCGGCTGGCTGGTGCACGCCCTGCGGATGCGCCTGCAGGACCCGGTCGTCGAGTCGGTGCTGGGGCTGATCGTGCCGTTCGCGGCCTACCTGCTGGCCGAGGAGCTGCACGGCTCGGGCGTGCTCGCGGTGGTCGCGGCCGGGTTGTACCTGGGGCACCGCGGCCCGGAGGCCGGCTACGCCACCCGGCTGCAGGAACGCCCGCTGTGGTCCTCGCTGGACCTGTTGCTGGAGGCCGTCGTCTTCGCGCTGATCGGGCTGCAGCTGCGCTACGTCGTCGGCGCGGTGCAGGACTCCGACCGGTCGAACGGCTCGCTGCTGGTCGCGGCGGTGGTGGTGCTGGCGGTCACGATCGTCATCCGGTTCCTCTACGTCTTCGGCCTGGAGCTGCTGCGCCGCGCCCCGCGGCCGTCCCGCTCCGGGCTCACCCGGCCCGAGCGACCACCCTGGACCTACCAGGTGGTCATCTCCTGGACCGGCATGCGCGGGGTGGTGTCGCTGGCGGCGGCCGCTGCGCTGCCGGTCGAGGTGAACGGAGAGCCGTTCCGGGACCGCGGCGCCGTGCAGTTCCTCGCCTTCGCCGTCACCATCGGCACCCTGCTGCTGCAGGGGCTGACCCTGCCGGCGCTGATCCGGCGGCTGGGGGTTCGGGATGAGGACCAGCCGCAGCGGGACGCCGAGGAGGAGCTGCACCTGCAGGAGAAGGCGACGGAGGCCGCCCTCGCGCGACTGGACGAGATCGTGGCCGCCCTGGTCCCGCGGATCGGCGAGGAGCGCGCCAAGGAGTGGGACGAGCGGATCCGTGGCCCCCTGCTCGCGCGGACGGCGACGATGCACCAGGCCGTCCGGGCCGAGGAGGAGGAGGAGGCCGAGCGCGGGCGACGCCGGGCAGAGACCTTCCGCCGGGTCCGGCAGCAGGTCATCCAGGTGCAGCGCCAGGTGCTGATGGAGGAGCGCGACAAGGGCAACATCGACGAGGAGGTCGTGCGCGCCGTGCTCCAGGAGCTGGACCACGAGGAGGCCGCCGGGGCGCACTCCTGGGTCAGCCGGTTCTGAGCCCTTTCAGCTCAGGCCCAGCACGATGCCGACGACCAGTGCGGCCAGGAACACCCCGAGGGTGGCCAGCGTGATGCCGGTGGCGCCGGCCTTGCCCTTCTTCGGCGCCCCGGGCTGCACCGGCATCTGCCAGACGCCGGCGACCTGGACCGGGATGAGGTAACGACCCTGCTCCTGCCCGGCCCAGACGGCCCGACCGACGACGTCGACCACCTGCGGGCCTGCCTTGCGCAGCGAGCCCTCGTCGAAGGCGAGCCGGCCCGCGGGGGTGTGCAGGGTGACCGCCAGCTTGCGCCGGTTCTGCACCGCCGCGACGCCGGTGAGCGTCGTCAGGTCGATGCCCTCCCGGCCCAGCACGCCGGTGCCCTCCAGCACGCGCCCGTCGCTGCGCAGCTTCCACACGTTGCCGGTCCAGGCGAACAGCACACCGACCAGCACGACGGCGGCCGGGACGACGTAGGGCACCGTGTGCAGCCGGTCCAGGTCCTTGCTGGCCATCTCCCAGCCACACCAGACGCTCAACGCGGCCAGCAGCACCAGCCCGGCGGTCAGCGCGAGGCGACGGACGCCGGACGGCAGGCGCTGCGGCGGGCCGAGTGGGGGAACCAGACCGGGAACGGGCGGGGCACCGCCCTGCATCCCCTGCGCTGGTGGTGGCGGAACGGACCCGGGCGGCTGCGGCTGCACGCCGGGCATCCTGGCAGGTCGCCGGGGCGGTCGTCCGGGAACGCGCGGGGACCCCGGTGCCCGTGACGACGCCGCCGCGGGACCACGTCGCTCCGCCAGATCGGCGGACCCGTCCCTGAGCGTCGTGACGAAGGGTCACGTGTCACGTCGCGCAGTCACCGACGCGCTCTCCCACCCGGCCATGCCGCCCACGCACCCCGAGCCATTCGCTGCAGTTCCCCCGTCCTCCGGTGCGGGCCTACCGTTGTTGTGTGGACGCTGGACGCCCGAACCCGGCCCAGTGGCTCTGGTACGCCTACGGCGGTGGCCTGCCCCGCTCCCTGTCGCCCTGGGTGCTCGAGGACACCACCCGCCGCAGCTGGGTGCTCCGCCACCTCGCGCGGGCCCTCACCCAGCTCGCCCCGGTCGTCGTGCTCTGCCTGCTCGTCCCACCGGTCGACTTCGGCGTCCGGCTGACCGCCGCCGCCGGCGGACTGGTGATCGGGCTGCTGTTCTCCGCGGCCTACATGACCGAGACCACTGAGCACCGCGCGGTCAAGGCCGGCTGGCCCTCGGGGACGACGGCGGAACGGCGGGCCGAGCGCGCCGAGCGGGAACGCCTGGAACGACAGGCCCGCTACCGCTCGGGCGGGGCCGGCAGCTTCGACTGAGGCTGCGCACATGGTCTTCTCGCGGACGGCACCGCGGCCAGGTGCCCGTCAGCGGGTGACGCCGGGCTGAAGGGCACGATGTTCGCGTGCATCCCTGCTTCACCCGCCGGAGTCTGCTCATCGCCGGAGGCGCCGGGCTCGGGGCCGTGGCCCTGGCCGCGTGCGCGGGCGGACCCGGCATCCCGGAGCTGACCGGGATCGGGGCGGGGGACGTCGTCGTCCCGATGGCCGACGTGCCCGTCGGCGGCGCCTACGAGGTGTCGATCGACGGCCGCCGGGTGCTGATCGGCCGGCCCACCGAGGGCACCGTGGTCGCCTTCGACGCGACGTGCACGCACCAGGGCTGCACCGTCCGCGCCACCGAGGACGGCCTGGTGTGCCCCTGCCACGGGTCGGCGTTCGACCCGGCGACCGGCGCGGCCGTCCACGGGCCGGCGACCGAACCGCTGGCCCCGGTCAGGGTGACGGTGCGCGACGCCGACGTCGTGCTGACCTGAGCCGGGTCAGTCCTCGACGCGGAAGCCGATCTTCATCCTGACCTGGAAGTAGGCGACGTCGCCGTCGACGACCTGACCGCGGATCTCCTCGGTCTGGAACCACTCGATGTTGCGGACCGTCTGCGACGCCTTGCGCACCGCGGTGCGGATGGCCTCGTCGATGCTGGTCGGGGAGCTGCCGACGATCTCGCTCAGCCGGTACACGTGATCGCTCACCGCAGGACCTCCTCGGGCTCGGCTGCCGGGCAGGCAGCGGACATCGTCGACCCTGACACGGTCCCGGCCGCCCCGCCTGTCGCGCATCCGAGCAGCGGCCCTCGTCAGCGCATCACCATCCCGCCGTCGATCATCACCGACTGGCCGGTCATGTAGTCCGAACCGGAACTGCCGAGGTAGGACACGAAGTCGGCCACGTCCTCCGGCGTCTGGACCCGCCCCAGCGGGATGCCGGCGGCGTAGGACGCCAGCGCCTCGCCCTTGCCGGTGTGCAGGTAGCCGCCGAGTTGCTGGTCGATCAGGTCCCACATGTCGGTGCCGACGATGCCCGGGCAGTAGGCGTTGACGGTGATCCCGGCCGGGGCGAGCTCCTTGGCCGCCGCCTGGGTGATGGCCCGCACGCCGAACTTGGTCGCCGAGTAGTGCCCCAGGTAGGCGAAGCCGTCGTGCCCGGCGATGGACGCCGCGTTGATGATCTTCCCGCCGGTGCCCTGGCGGAGGAACTGCTCCGCGGCGGCCTGCACGCAGTAGACGACGCCGAACAGGTTGACCCGGAACATCGTCTCCAGGTCCGACGGGGTCACCTCCAGCAGCGTCTTGACCTGGGCGATGCCGGCGTTGGCCACCATCGTGTCCAACCGGCCGAACTCGGTGACGGCGGCCTCGACCAGCCCGAAGACCGCGTCCCGGTCTGTGACGTCACCGGCCCGGGCGATCGCCCGTGCCCCCGTCCGGGCGATCTCCTTGGCCACCACCTCCGCGGTCGCCGGGTCGATGTCGTTGACGAGCACGTCGTACCCGTCCCGGCTCAGCCGGAGGGCGATCGCCCGACCGATGCCCCGTCCCGCTCCGGTGACCACGGCAACCCGGTTCTGCTCGCTCATCACGTCCCGCCTCCGCTCGGCCCCGAGCTCGTCGCCGGGGTGCACCCCCGACGCTGGCAACCCCGCCGCTCCCCGACCAGGGTTGCGGCGGGGTTGCACGCCGGCGGTCAGCTCAGGTGGTGCACCTCCTGCAGCCGGTACACCGGGGTGGGGATCTCCACCTGGCGGGCCTTGAGCTGCAGGGCCAGGTAGAGCGAGTAGTGCCGGGACTGGTGCAGGTTGCCGCCGTGGAACCACAGCGCGTCCTGCTGGGTGGGCTTCCACATGTTCCGCTGCTCGCCCTCCCACGGGCCGGGGTCCTTGGTGGTGTCCGAGCCCAGCCCCCAGACCTTGCCGACCCGGTCGGCGACCTCCTGGGAGATGAGGTCGGCGGCCCAGCCGTTCATCGAGCCGTAGCCGGTGGCGTAGACGACCAGGTCGGCCGGCAGCTCGGTGCCGTCGGCGAGGACCACCGAGTGCTCGGTCAGGTGGTCGGCCTGGCCCTTGACCAGCGCGACGTCGCCGTTGGCCACCAGGTCGGCCGCACCCACGTCGATGTAGTAGCCCGAGCCTCGGCGCAGGTACTTCATGAACAGGCCCGAGCCGTCGTCGCCCCAGTCGTGGTCGAAGCCGGAGGCCTCCAGCCGCCGGTAGAAGTCCTTGTCGCGGTCGCGCATCTGCTCGTAGAGCGGGATCTGGAACTGGTGCATGATCCGGTACGGCAGCGACGCGAACACCAGGTCCGCCTTCTCCGTCGTCATCCCGCCCGCGACGGCCTCCTCCGAGTACAGCGCCTTCAGCCCGATGTCCATCAGCGAGTCCGACCGCACGATGTGGGTCGACGAGCGCTGCACCATGGTCACGTCCGCGCCGTTCTCCCACAGCGCCCCGCAGATGTCGAAGGCCGAGTTGTTCGAGCCGATGATCACGCACTTCTTGCCGCGGTAGGCGTCCGGGCCGGGGTGCGCCGAGGAGTGGTGCTGGTCGCCCCGGAAGAC
>JAOPVN010000513.1 GCA_025966175.1 Modestobacter sp.
TTGTCCACGCCGAGCATCGCCATCGCCGAGCCCGAGAACAGGCCGGTGCGCTCGAGGAGCCCGGTCATCATCACCAGGCCGAACAGGCCGTGCACCACGGGCCTGCCGTACATCGTGCCGCGGGCGAAGACCTTGTCGGTGTGAATCTGATTCCAGTCCCCGGTCAGCATCGCGAAGCTCACCAGGTCGGTCTCGGTCCCGGTCCGTGCCGGTGTGGTGAACACCTGGCCGGGCTCGAGATCGTCGTAGTACAGGGGCATGTGGTCTCCAGGAGTACGCACAGGGACGGTTGTGAGCGCAGCAGGGGCTCGATCCGAATAAGACTTTACTTATGACCTAGGTCAAGTGTCAAACATACGAGACGAGGTGATGCGCCGGGTCGTCATGGGGTCATGGCGCCGTCAGCGTCCGGTCGTCGAGGCCCGGGTCGCGCCCTCGTCCGTCGACTGGACGACGGCACCGAGGTGCTGGACGGCGACGTCAGGGCTGCGGCGGAACTCGTCGGTGGACCCGTGCCAGACGATCTTCCCGCGGACCAGGCAGCACACGACGTCCGAGGCGGTGACGGCGAGCTTGAGGTTCTGCTCGACCAGGACGGCCGACAGTCCCTCCGCGCGGAGGCCGGCGAGGATGTCCCCGACCGTCTCGACGACCTTGGGTGCCAGCCCGTCGGATGGTTCGTCCAGCAGCAGCACCTTCGGGTTGCCGAGCAACGCCCGTCCGATGGCGAGCATCTCCTGCTCGCCGCCGGACAGTCGGTCCGCCCGGTTGTGCCGGCGTGCGTGCAGCGACGGCAGGGTGTCGTAGACCCGCTCGACGGTCCAGGGGCCGGTCGCCCGGCGCGAGAGGGCGACCCGCAGGTTCTCCTCGACGGTGAGCGAGGTGAACACCCGCCGTCCCTGGGGCACGATCCGCAGGCCGTGCCGGGCGATCTCGTGGGTGGGCAGCGACGTGGTGTCCACGCCGTCCACCGAGATTCGGCCGGCCGTGGGCGACAGCATCCCGAGCATCGTGTGCATGAGCGTCGTCTTGCCCATGCCATTGCGACCGAGGACGGCCAGAACCTGACCCTCAGGGACCTCCAGGGACACGCCGTGCAGGACCTGGGAGTCGCCGTAGCCGCTGCGCAGGTCCTCGACCTGCAAGAGGGGGGGTGTCATGCGATGAAGACCTCGTCGTGTCCGCTGCCCAGGTAGACCGCCTCGACCTGTGCGGAACTGCGGATCTGTTGTGGAGGCCCCTGCTCGAGCAGCCGCCCGGTGGCCAGCACGCTGATCCGGTCGGCCACGGAGAACACGACGTCCAGGTCGTGCTCGATCAACAGCACCGTGAGGGTGCGCGGAAGTGCCCGGACCAGGTTCGTGAACTGGTCACTCTCCGACGGGGACATGCCGGCCGTCGGTTCGTCGAACAGCAGCAGTGCCGGGTTGCCGGCCAGCGCCATCGCCACCTCGAGTTGACGTCGCTCGCCGTGCGAGAGGTCGCCCACGAGATGGTCGGCGCGCTCGATGAGGCCGACGCGCTCGATCAGCTCCGCGACCTGGTCGGCGATGAGGCCGCGCGCCCTGGTCGGCACCCGCAGGGACATGCCGATGCCCAGGCAGCGACGCACGGCCAGGGCCACGTTCTCCGCGCACGTCTGGGTGGCGAACAGACTGCTGTGCTGGAACGTCCGTCCGACGCCGGCCCGGGCACGCCGGTGCTCGCCGGCGCGGGTGACGTCCCGGCCCGACAGCAGCACCCGGCCGCGACTGACCCGCAGCGTGCCGGCGACCAGGTTGAACAGCGTCGTCTTCCCAGCACCGTTCGGGCCGATCACCGCGTGCCGTTCGCCCGCGGTCACCGTCAGCGTGACGTCGTCGACGGCACGGAAGCCGCCGTAGCTCTTGCCGACCCCCTGCAGCTGGAGCAGGGGAGCGGTCACCTCACCCGTGCTCATGTTCTGGCTCCTCGCCGGATGCGCATGCGTACGGTGCCGGCCAGGCCGGCCAGCCCCGACGGCAGGAAGTACACGACTGCCACGAACAACAAGCCCTCGACCAGCAGCCACGTCTCCCCGAGCCAGGAAGAGGTGAAGGAGCGCAGGAAGACCATTCCGACCGCGCCGACCAGTGCTCCGGGGAGGGAGCGGGCGCCGCCCACCAGGACCATCACGAGGAGCAGGACCGAGATGTCGGGCGTGAGGGCGGTCGGGGCCACCAGCGTGTCCTTCTGCACCAGCAGGGCCCCGCCCACGGCGGTCAGGGCCCCGGACAGCACCACCGCGCAGAGCCGAATGGTGATCACCGAGTAGCCGATCGCGGCCATCCGGTCGGGGTTGTCGCGCACACCGGTCAGCGCCTGGCCGAACGGCGACCGGACCACCAGCGAGAGGAGGGCGTAACCGGCGACGACGACGGCCAGCACGTACCAGTAGACGGACACCACGGGTGGCATGCCCGAGGCCGAGAGCAGCGGGATGGTCGGTGCCGGGACGCTCAGCCCGTTGTCGCCCCCGGTGAAGGAGGACTGGATGGCGACCTGCCGGACGATCTCGGCGAAGGCCAGCGTCAGCATCAGGAAGAAGATCCCGTGCGTCCGCAGGGACAGCGCTCCGACGACCGCCGCGGCCGCCGCACCCACCGCCGCGGCCACCACCAGACCGGCGAGTGCGTTGTCGGTGCTGTGCACAGCCAGCAGCCCGGCCGAGTAGCTGCCCAGGCCGAGGAAGGCTGCGTGCCCGAGGGACGGCAGCCCGGTCAGGCCGATGAGCAGTGCCAGTGCCATCGCCATGAGCCCGTAGGTCAGGCCGAGGGTCAGCACGTCGAGGGAGTACGCGTCCAGCCAGTAGGGCGCCGAACCCACGAGCAGCACGACGAGGGCGGACACGATCAGCGGCCGCGCCGCTCGCCACCGCGGGTCCCCGGTCGGGACCCGCAGCGGGGGACTGTTCTCCGGCGCCTGCACGGCATCCGTCGGGACGGTACTGGTCATGCGACGGACCTGCCGAACAGGCCACCAGGACGAACGAGGAGCACCAGCACCATCACGCCGAACAACGCGTAGGCGGCCAGCCCGGGGAACAGCGACACCCCGAGGGTCTGGACCTGTCCGATGAGCAGGGCACCGATCACGGCGCCCTTGATCGAGCCCAGGCCGCCGATGACGACCACGATCAGGGCGAGCACCAGGACCTCGGTGTCCACCCCGGGGCGGAGGTTGAGCAACGGCGCGCCGAGGACACCGGCGAAGGCGGCCAGGGAGGCGCCGACCATCACCACGGCGGCCCGGACCCGTCCGACGTTGACCCCCATGGCGGCCACCATCTGCGGGTCGTCCACGGTGGCCCGGGCCAGGCTGCCGGCCCGGGTGCGCTCGAACACCACGTAGGTCAGCACCGCGACGATCGCGCTGACGGCGATGACCACCAGCCGGTAGAGCGGGTACGACTCGCCGACCAGGGAGACCGATCGCCCCAGCTGGGGTGGGACCGAGAGGGTCTGGAACCCCCGGCCGGCGAGCAGCATGAACACCTCGGCCACCACGATGCCGAGGCCCAGGGTCAGCAGCGCCTGGTCCAGGTGCCCCCGTCCGGCCAGCGGCCGGACGGCGACGCCCAGACCCAGTCCGGCGATCGCGCCGACGCCCAGGACGAGAACGGCGACCAGGAGATAGTCCATCAGCGAGACCGGGCCGGTCCCCAGCACGAGGAACGCCCCGTAGCCCCCGGCCATGTACAGCGCGCCATGCCCCAGGTTCAGCATGTCGACGAGACCGAAGATCATGGTCAGGCCGACGGCGAGCAGGAAGAGCAGCCCGCCGATCGCCACGCCGTCCACGATGTTCACCAGCAGACCGGCATCGAGCCAGTCGGACATCCGTGCCTCCTACCAGGTCGCCGACCGGGGTCGGGACGGTGTCTCAAGCGGACGGCTGGTCGACGACCTCGTCGGCGGGAACGGTGGCGATGACCGTGTTCACGTAGCTGTCGCCGTCTTTCTGGAGTTCCCGCACGTACCAGGACTGGGTGGGGTTGTGGCTGTCCGGGTCGACGACAAAGTCGCCGCGCGGGCTGGCGATGGTGCCTGCATTGGGGAAGGCGGCGGCCAGCGTCTCTGCCGTGATGGTGCCGTCGACGGTCGCGGCCGCCTGGTCGATGAGCTGCATGGCGTCCCAGGTCTGCACCGCGATGATGGAGGGCAGCAGGTCGTACTTCTTCTTCCACAGGTCGACGAACTCGGCGTTGGCGTCGTTGTCCAGGGCGGGGGAGTAGAGCCCGACGGTCATCACGCCCACAGCGGCGTCCCCGATGGCGGGCAGCACGTCCTCGTCGGTGAGGTTCTGTGCGCCCAGCAGGGGAAACTTGTCCTTGTAGCCGAACTCGTCCCAGTTCTTCACGAAGGTGATGGCCTCACCACCGGCGTAGAAGGCGTAGACGAAGGACGCCTCGGCCGGGATCTCGGCGAGGTAGGGCTGGAAGTTCTGCGTCTTGCCGAACGGCGTCATGATTTGGGCGAGCGGGTCCGAACCCCCGGCGGCCTTGTATCCGGCGAGGAAGCCGGCAAGGACCTCCGTGCCGCCGGAGTAGTCGGCACCCATGAGGACGGCGCCGGTCTTGCCCAGGTGCTCAGCGGCGTAGACGCCGGCGGAGTAGCCGAGCTGGTTGGTGCTGAACGCGGTACGCCAGACGTAGGGGGACACCTCGCCGGCCGTGATGGCGTTGGCGCCGGCGTTGGCGATCACGATGGGGACCTGCGAGGTGGCGGCCTCCTCGGCGAGGGTCACGCCCTCGGGGGAGGAGACGATCCCGGTGATGACGTCCACGTCCTCGCGACCGATGAGCTCCTTGGCCCGCTGCTTGGCGGTCTCCGGGTTGCCGGCGCTGTCGGCGGTGACGATCTCGGCCGGGCGTCCGCCCAGCTCGTCCCCGTGCTGGGCCATGTAGAGGTCCACGGCCTTCTGCATCTCTCCGCCGATTGGGCTGTAGACACCCGTCTGCGGGATGAGCAGCCCGACCTTCATCGAGTCCGCGGCCCCATCGGCGCTGCTGTCGTCGGCCGGGCCGGCCGCAGAACCCCCGCAGGCAGTGAGCGCCAGGGCCAGCGCGCCGGCGCCCGCCCTGAGGAGGAACGCCGAGCGACGGTGCTGCGACATGCCGTGGTCCTTTCGACAGTGGCTCCGCGGGAAGAGCGACGGAGCAGCAGAGAAACGTTGCGCGGGGGCCGGGTGCTGAACGCCGGGTGTGAGCCCCGTCATGAACGAATTAGACGGCCGACCTGACTCGTACGTCAAGTGTTTTGGATGCGCCTCGATCGGGCCATCGGATGCGCCCCTCGGCGCCCTTGACTTCGATGGAAGGTGGATCAACTCTTGAGTAAAGTCAAGTGTGCAACGTCAAGGAGTGCCGATGTCGCAGCAGGTCACGAGGACGTCCCATCGAGTTGGGATGATGGACGTCGACCTCGTGCAGATCCACTTCGCGAGCTACATGTCCTGGGTGGACGACGCGTTCAGCGCCCTGCTGGAGGACCTCGAGCACCCGCTCCAGGACCTCCTCGCCAGCGGCTGGGGCACCCCCGTGGTGGACCTGCACTGCTCCTACCGGTCCCCGGTCGGGCTCGGTGACCGGCTGGCCGTGTCCACGTGGGTGGAGCGGGCGGGCACCTCGAGCTTCACGGTTCGCCACGAGTTCAGCTGTGCCGGGCGCACCGCGGCCGTGGTCGATGTGAAGCACGTGTGGATCACCACGGAGGGCGGCTCTCCTCTGCCGCGTCCCCTGCCGCCGTGGTTGCTCGAAGCCGCTGGGGCGAGGGCTCTCCCTGCCGGCGCCTGACACCCGCCGCCGTCGGGTAGGCGGCGCGGCGCCGGACGATGGTCGGATCGCACGCCCACCGACCGCCTGTCGACGGACGGTCGGCGTCGCCGTGGCCGGGCGATCTCGCAGCCAGTGACCGGGCGGCGGGTGGATCACATGAACCGCCCGCCGGTCACCTCCAGCACAGCGCCGGTCATGTAGCTGGCGAGATCGCTGGCGAGGAACAGCACGACGTTCGCGACCTCGTGAGGCTCGGCAGCGCGGCCGAGGGGGATCTCGGCGAGTTTCTGCTGGAGGACGTCCTCCCGCAGCACCGATGTCATCGGGGTATTGACCAGTCCCGGCTGGACCGCGTTGACACGCACCCCCCGATGAGCCAGTTCCTTGGCGGCGGCTTTGGTGAACCCCACCACCCCGGCCTTGGCGGCGGAGTAGTTGGTCTGGCCCACCAGGCCGACCTTGCCAGAGATCGACGAGACGTTGACGATCGAGCCGCTGCCTTGTTCACGCAGGACCTCTGCGGCTGCCTGGGTCATGAGCATCGTCCCCAGGAGGTTCACGTCGAAGACGGCTTGCCACGCCTCGACCGTCATCCGTCGCAGTGTGGCGTCGCGGGTGACGCCAGCGTTGTTGACGACCACGTCGAGGCTGCCCCACTGCGCGATCGCCGTGCGCACAGCGGCGCGCGTGTCAGCCTCGGACCGCACGTCCACTGCGAGGCCGGAGGCCGCGTCCGGATGGGTCGCGTTGATGCCGTCGGCGGTGGCCTGCGCCGCTCCGCCGTCGATGTCGGCGAGGAGGACGTGTGCGCCGGCGTCGGCCAGGCGTTCAGCTGTCGCCCGACCTATGCCCTGTGCGGCGCCGGTGACCAGGGCCACCTTGCCGGTTAGCAGAGAGGTCATCTGACGACTCCGGTCGAGTCCGGGTTGCGTCGCGCGATCGGCTGGACGTGAGTGGCCTCCGGGACGTCTGGGAACGGGCGCACTGCACTCTCCTCGTGGGGCCGGCCGCTTGTGCGGTTCGGATACTGTGCAGTTGACTAAGGTCATGCGTCAAATGATCGGGGTCGGGATGCCCGTCGGTACGTGGCCCTCGTGGCACATGAGTGCCTGCCCGGGCAACCACGCTGGTCCACGCGACGGTGGGCCGGGCCGGGCGGGGCGACGGGGACGTCCGGAGGGTGCCGCGGGGTTCCGCGTCGTAGGAGTTCCGTGCTCTGTGGGCCACCGGATAGGGTGACGCGACCATGGTGGACGATGCACGCGCTCTCCTGCGTTCGAGCCTGGCGCTCAGGCCCCAGGAGCTGATCCTGTCCCTGGTCGGGGAGTACGTCGAGCACGGCGGTCACGTGTGGTCCGGTGGTCTCGTCCGCACCATGGAGGACCTGGGCTTCACCGCTGCCGGTGCCCGGATCGCGCTCAACCGGGTTGTCTCCCGCGGGCTGTTCGAGGTCATCAAGGACGGGCGTCGCGTCTACTACTCCCCGACGCCACGTCTGGAACACCTGCTCGCGGAAGGACATCGGCAGACCTTCTGGTTCCGCTACCCCGCCCGCCCTTGGGGCGGCGAGTGGACAATGGTGTGGTACGCGATCCCGGAACAGCACCTGCTGGCGCGCCGCCGGTTCAGTCGCCGTCTCGGCTTCCTCGGCTTCTCAGCCCTGCATGACGGCACGTGGCTGGCGCCGTGCGACCGCTCCGAGGACACGCGCGCGGCCGTCGAAGAACTCGGCCTGCTCGATTACGTCGTCGTGTTCGTCGGTGCCGCTCCGGGGTGGCTGAGTCAGTCGGCGGTGCTGCGGCATGCCTGGGACCTCCCGGAGGTGGCCGGGCGGTACACGGCTGTCATCGAGGAGTTCGGGCGTTATGCCTCAGCCGACGAACGGGCACGACTCCAGCCGCGGGAGGCCTTCGAGGTTCGCACCTTCCTCATCGAGGCCATCCGGCAGATCGCCCCGCTCGACCCCAAGATCCCGGACGCCGAGTTGGGACTGGACTGGGACCGTAGCCAGGCGATCGCCCTGTTCAACACGGTCGAATCGGCATTGCGGCCGGCGGCTCAGGCCTACTTCGCCGACCGGGTCGATCCGCACCGCTGACCCCCGCGCGGGCGGCTCGTCGACGCGCGCGTCAGCCCGGGGGCCCTCCTCCGGGTGTGGGCGTTCGGGCACGTCCAGCCGTCGGCGACGGGTGGCTGCTCACCCCGTCGAAGCCGCCCGCTCGCGGGCGGTGAGCTCGCGCTTGAGCACCTTGCCGGCCGGCGACACCGGCAGCGCGTCGACGAAGACGACGTCGCGCAGCCGCTTGTACGGCGTGACCTGCCCGTTGATGGCGCCCATGACGCTCTCGGCGGTCAGCGCCGCGCCCGCGTCGTCGACGCGGCGCACCACGTAGGCCACCGGCAGCTCCCCGGCCTCGGGGTCGGGCCGGCCCACCACCGCCGCGGCGGCCACCCCGGGGGTGCCGAAGAGCAGCTCCTCCAGCTCGCGGGGGAAGACGTTGTAGCCCTTGTAGAGCAGCATGTCCTTGGTCCGGTCGACGATCGACAGGTAGCCGTCGGCGTCCAGCACCCCGACGTCCCCGGTGTGGAACCAGCCGTCCGGGTCGATCGACTCCGCCGTCGCGTCGGGCCGCCCGGCGTAGCCGCGCATCAACTGCGGCCCGCGGATGCACACCTCCCCACGCTCACCGACCGGCAGCGGGTCACCGCCGCCGAGCGGGCGGATGCTCACCTCGGTGTCGGGCAGCGGGACGCCGACCGTGCCCGCCTTGCGCACGCCGGAGGTGTGCGGCGGGTTGCCGGTGGCCTGCATGGTGACCTCGGTCAGCCCGTAGCCCTCGCCGATCACCGCGCCGGGCACCAGCGCCTTCATCCGCTCGATCAGCGGCACCGGCAGCGGCGCGGCCCCGCTGGAGAACCCCCGGACGCTGGAGAGGTCCGCGTCGGCGATCCCGGGCACCTGGAGCAGCGCGACGAAGACCGGCGGCGCGCCACCGATGCTGGTCACCCGGTACCGGACCGCGTCGGAGACGTAGAGCGCCGGGTCGAAGCGGTCGTGGACGACGATCGTCGAGCCGCCCATCACCTGACCGTTGAGGTAGCCGATGACGCCCATGGCGTGGAACCACGGGGTCAAGTTGATCATCGTCGCGGTGCCCAGCCGGGTGGGGTGCTCGGCCTCGCTGCCGAACTGGTCGAGCGTCACGTCGCCCTCGGCGTCCAGCAGGGGCCGTGAACCGGTGCTGAAGCACGCCGACTGCAGCACGTTGGTGACGACGGCGTGGTGCGGCAGCTCGACGCCCTTGCTCACCCCGGTGGTGCCGCCGGTGTAGGCCAGGTGGGCCAGGTCGACGACCGGGTCGATCCCCGCGTCCCGGTGCGCGTCGGTGGGGTCGGCGGCCAGCAGGTCGGCCAGGGAGACGGCGCCGGGCAGGCCCTCGAGGTCGACGGTGGCACCCGGGTCGGCGATCTGCTGCGGCCCGGTGACGACGACGGTCTGCACGCCGGTGTCCGCCAGGGCGGCCCGCACCACGGGCAGCACCGGCTCCCAGGTGACCAGCGCGCGGGCGCCGGCGTCGGCGAGCTGGTGGGCCAGGCCGGCCGGCGGCAGCAGCGGGTTGGTGGGGGAGAAGGTCGCCCCGGCCAGCAGCACGCCGTAGTAGACGGCCGGGTACTGCAGGCAGTTGGGCAGGTGGACGGCGACGACGTCCCCGGGGCCGATGCCGCGCTCGGCCAGGCCGGCGGCGACGGCGTGCGCGCGGCGGCCCAGCTCGGTGAACGACAGCTCCACGTCGTGGTGCACGAACGCCGTCCGGTCGCCCCAGCGGCGCACCGCGGCCCGCAGCACCGAGCCGACCGGCACCAGCGGGTAGTCCAGCGAGTGCGGGAGCCCGGGCGGCCAGGTGGTCGGTTGGCTGCTGCGGGGAGCGTGCGTCGCGGTCATCCGTCGTCCTCACGATCAGCGTCGGTGCGGGCCCCCAGAGTGGCGTACGTCACGCGCTGAGTCGACATCGCCCCCGTGCGTCAGGATGGGCCGATGAGCGAGCAGCGCACGGCCCTGGTCCTCGGCGGCGGGGGCATCACCGGCATCGCCTGGGAGATCGGCGTGGTCGCGGGCCTGGCGGAGGCCGGCATCGACCTGACCAGCGCCGACCTGGTGGTCGGCACCTCGGCCGGGTCGGTGGTGGGTGCGCAGCTGCGCAGCGGGGTCGACGTCGCGGCCCTCTACGAGCGCCAGCTGGAGCCGCCGTCGCAGGAGCGGGTGGCCCGCATGGGCCGCGGCACCCTGGCCCGGTACGCGCTGGCGATGCTGCTGGCCCGCCGCGACGACACCGCCTTCCGCCGCCGGATCGGGCTGCTCGCGCGCACCGCCGCCGACAGCGGGGTCACCCCCTCCGAGGAGGAGCGTCGGGGCGCGATCGCCTCCCGGCTGCCGAGCACCCAGTGGCCCGACCGGCCGCTGATGGTCACCGCCGTGGACACCGAGAGCGGCGAGTTCACCACCTTCACCCGCGACTCGGGGGTCGACCTGCTGGCCGCGGTCGGGGCCAGCTGCGCCGTCCCCGGGGTGTACCCGCCGGTGACGATCGCCGGCCGGCGGTACATGGACGGCGGCATGCGCTCGGGCGCCAACGCCGACCTGGCCACCGGCTACGACCGGGTGGTGGTGCTCGCGCCGATCCCGCGCGGGATCGGGCCGATGGCCAGCGTCGACGCGCAGGTCACCTCGCTGGTCAGCCGGGTGGCGGCGGTCTCCCCGGACGCGGCGAGCCGGACGGCGATCGGGAAGAACGTGCTCGACCCGGCTGCCCGGGAGCCCTCGGCGCGGGCCGGGCGCGCACAGGCCGCCGCGGTGGCCGACCGGGTCGCCGAGGTCTGGCAGGGCTGACGTGATCACTGGACGAGAAGAGGACGCGCGATGACCGGACCCGTGCTGACCGAGGTGACCGACGGGGTCGGGGTGCTGACCCTGAACCGACCGGAGGCCAAGAACGCCGTCGACCTGGCGACGGCGCGGGCGGTGGCCGCGGCGGTCGACGAGTTCGAGGCCCGCGACGACGTCGCCGTCCTGGTGCTCACCGGCGCCGGTGGGACGTTCTGCGCCGGGATGGACCTCAAGGCCTTCGCCCGCGGGGAGCGGCCCCGGGTGGAGGGCCGCGGGTTCGCCGGGATCACCGAGGCGCCCCCGGCCAAGCCGCTCATCGCCGCCGTGGAGGGCTGGGCGCTGGCCGGGGGCTGCGAGCTCGCGTTGACCGCCGACCTGATCGTGGCCGCCCGGGACGCCCGCTTCGGCATCCCGGAGGTCAAGCGGGGGCTGTTCGCCGCCGGCGGCGGGGTGCTGCGGCTGGCCAAGGCGCTGCCCTACCAGCGGGCCATGGAGATGGCGCTGACCGGCGACCCGATGCCGGCCGAGGAGGCGCACCGGTTCGGGCTGGTCAACGTGCTGACCGAGCCCGGTGGCGCGCTGGCCGGCGCGCGTGAGCTGGCCGCCCGGATCGCGGCCAACGGTCCGCTGGGGGTGCGGGTCAGCAAGCAGCTGATCGCCGGGTCGGTCGGCTGGACCGACCGCGCCGCGTTCGAGGCCCAGCAGGAGCTCGCCGACACGGTGTTCGACTCGGCCGACGCGCAGGAGGGCGCCCGGGCCTTCGCCGAGAAGCGCGCCCCCGTCTGGCGCGGGGCCTGA
>JAOPVN010000528.1 GCA_025966175.1 Modestobacter sp.
TGGGTGAGCATCGCGCCGCGGGGCTGCCCCGTCGTCCCGCTCGTGTATGCCAGGAGGGCGAGGGCGGCCGGGTCGTCCGGAGCCGTCGGAGGCGGACCGTCGGCCGCGGGGGGACCGGGGCAGACCGGGACGTCGGCCACCGGGGCGCGCCCGGGGGCAGCCACCAGCAGCCGGGCGCCGGAGTCGGTGAGCAGGTGGCTGACCTCGGGGTCGGGGTAGGCGGTGTTGACCGGGACGACGACCAGGCCGGCGCGCATCGCCCCGACGGTGGCGACCACCCAGTCGACGCCGTTGCGCAGCTGGACGGCCACCCGGTCGCCGGGCCGCAGCTGCCGGGCCAGGTAGCCCGCGGCGGCCCGGTCGACCCGCGCATCCAGCTCGGCCCAGGTCAGCCGCACGTCCCCGGAGACCAGCGCCGGTGCATCGCCCGCGGCGGCCGCGGCCCGGCGGACCAGCGCGGAGAAGGAACGGACCTCGCCGGGCCCGGCTGCCGGCAGCACCTCGTCGACCGGCACGTCGTCGACCGGCACAGCGGACCTCCGCGGGAGTGGGGCGACCACCTCGGACGGCGGTCACGTGGACGCAGCGGCACGATGTTGTCACCATGAGCCCCGGGCCGCAGCGTTCGGCGTGCGTGCTCGGACCGGGCAAGGGACCGAGCCGTCGGCTCGGCGGGGGTGGGAGGAGGTCGTGACGGCATGACCCGCCCCCGGCCCGTCGTGCCCTCCGCGCTGTCCACCGACCTGACCTCCGCCGCCGACCAGGTCGCTGCCCGCCCCGTTCCGCGGCCGCGGCCGCGGCCGAGTGCCCGTCCGCGCTCGGGTCCCTCCCCCGCACCGCGGCAGCTGGGGGAGACCGCGCCGCCGGACGAGACCGCCGTCCTGGAACCGCAGGTGGTCGTCCAGCCCGAGACCGCGGCGGAGCCGGCCCCGGCCGAGGACCGCACCGCTGACCAGTTGGCGATCTGGGAGCTGGTCCGCCGCGCGCAGAGCGGTGACCCCGAGGGCTTCGGTGAGCTCTACGACCGGTACGTGGACCTGGTCTTCCGCTACCTCTACCACCGGGTCGGCGACCGGGCGACGGCCGAGGACTTCACCAGCGAGACGTTCGTCCGGGCGCTGCGCCGGATCGACTCGCTGTCCTTCCAGGGCCGTGATGTCGGGGCCTGGCTGGTGACCATCGCCCGCAACATCGTGCTGGACCACGTGAAGAGCAGCCGCTACCGGCTGGAGGTGTCCACGGCCGACATGCGGGACGCCGACCGGGCCACCGACGGGCCGGAGGAGGCCGTGCTGCAGCGGCTGACCAACGCCGAGCTGATGGCCGGGGTGCAGCAGCTCTCCGAGGAGCAGCGCGAGTGCCTGGTGCTGCGCTTCCTGCAGGGCCTGTCGGTCGCCGAGACGGCCGCGGCCATGGGTAAGAAGGACGGCGCGGTCAAGGCACTGCAGCACCGCGCGGTGCGCCGGCTGGCGACGTTGTTGCCCGAGGGGCTGTGGTGAACAGCTGCGTTGTTACTCATCGGTACCCCGTAACGACCCCGTGTCCCCCGTCGTTGACCGTCCCAGAGCGCCTCCGCACGGGGCGCCGGACGGTGCTACGGGGATGCGGGGGAAGCGGGTGACCGTGCAGCACGACGACGCGATGCGCCGTGCCCGCCGGGGCCCCGGGGCGCACCGGGCGACCGAGGAGGCCCTCGTCGCCCGGCTCGAGGAGCTGTCCACCGAGTTCTCCGCCACGCCGGACGAGGAGTTCCGGGCGGCCACGCGCGCCCGGCTGGTGGCGATGGCCGCCGTCCGGACGCCCGAGCCCGCCTCTCGCCGTCCGCCCGTGCACGCCGGGGCGCTGCGCCGGCTGCTGGCCGGGGCCACCGAACCACCGGCCTCCCGCTGGCGGACCCGGCTCACGGCCGGTCTGGCCGGAGCCGCACTCACGATGGCCGCGCTGGGCGGCCTGCTCGCGGCGGCGCAGGGCGCCCGGCCCGGCGACCTGCTCTACGACGTCAAGCGGGGCGGCGAGCAGACCCAGCTCGCGCTGGCCAGCGACTCGCAGCGCGGGCAGACCCTGCTGGGCTTCGCCACCACCCGGCTCGCCGAGCTCGGGCAGCTCGTCGGGGTCCAGCCGAATGCGGACGCCGTCGTGGGCACCACCCCGTCCGGCGGCGAGGCCGGCCTGGGGGCCGGTCCCGACGTCGGCCTCGTGCTGAACACCCTGCAGATCATGGATGCGCAGACGACCGAGGGCACCGCCGCGCTGACCTCCCGAGCGGTGGAGGTGTCCGACGCGAGGGCCTTCTCGGTGCTGACCGGGTGGGCCGCCGGCCAGCGGTCCGGTCTCGGGGCACTGGCCCCCGCCGTACCGGCCGGAGCCCTGAGCGCGCTGACTGCCGCCGAGACGCTGGTCGACCGGGTCGCCGCGCGCAGCACCGCCCTCGAACGAGCACTGGACTGCGCCGGCGGGCCGTCGACCGAGGGGACCGACGAGCTCGGGCCGCTGCCTGCCGACTGCGCGCCGACGCCCCCGACGACCGCTGCCGCTCCCTCGCCGACCCGCTCCTCGCTCCCGGGCACGGTGTCCTCCGGTTCCTCGACGGCCAGCAGCGTGGCCGCGTCCAGCACCAGCACGCCCGGTGGGAGCAGCGGCACCACCACGGGCGCCACCCCGACCGGGGCGACGTCCGCGCCCTCCACCAGCAGCGGCCTGCCGAGCCTCTCGCTGCCGGGCCTCTCGCTGCCGGGCCCCTCGCTGCCGGCCACCTCGGTCCCCGGCAGGTCGTCGCGGCCCGGGCTGCCGCTGCCCAGCCTCCCGTCGCTGCCGACGACGACGGTCTCGCCGCCCACCTCCTCCTCCGGCTCGCTCATCTCGGTGTCGCCGCCGGTGCCCGGGCTGTCGGTCTGCGCGCCTCCGCTGATCACGATCGGCTGCTGACCGGCGACAGAGCGGTCAGCCCGCGACGCTAGGGTCGCGGTCGACGGTGGCGCCGACGCCGGGGAGAGTGGTGCCGAGTGGTCCGAGTGCCCTTCCGCGGCCGTGCCGCGCGCAAGCCCGCGGAGCTCGACGACCACGAGACGAGGGCGCTGGTCGCCGGTGCCGCGTCGGCGGCCGCGGCCGAGACCGAAGTGCCGGAGGCGCCGGCACCCGACCGCACCGCCGCGGCGTTCTTCGACGTCGACAACACGATGATGATGGGCTCCTCGCTGTTCTGGTTCGCCCGTGGGCTGGCCGCCCGCAAGTACTTCACCGGGCGGGACGTCGTCTCCTTCGTGTGGCAGCAGGCGAAGTTCCGGGTCGCCGGCAGCGAGGGCGCCGTCGACATGCACACCGTGCGCGACAACGCCCTGGCGTTCGTCGCCGGCCGACCGGTCGAGGAGATCGCGCAGGCCAGCGAGGAGATCTACGACGAGTTGATGGCCGACCGGATCTGGTCGGGCACCCGGCTGCTCGCCCAGCGGCACCTCGACGCCGGCCAGCGGGTCTGGCTGGTCACCGCCACCCCGGTCGAGCTCGCCTCGATCATCGCCCACCGGCTCGGGCTGACCGGCGCGCTCGGCACCGTCGCCGAGGTCGTCGACGGGCGGTTCACCGGCCGGCTGGTCGGCGAGCTCATGCACGGTGAGGCCAAGGCGCAGGCGGTCCGGGCGCTGGCCGAGCGCGAGGGCCTGGACCTGTCCCGGTGCACCGCCTACAGCGACTCCACCAACGACCTGCCGATGCTCACCCTCGTCGGCACGGCCGTCGCGGTGAACCCCGACTCCGAGCTGCGCACCGTCGCGCGCTCCCGGGGCTGGACGGTCAAGGACTTCCGCACCGGACGGAAGGCCGCCAAGATCGGCGTCCCCACCGTCGGTGCGGCCGCGCTGTCCGGGGGCGTGGTCGGCGGCCTCGTCGCCCTCCGCCGCCGCAACCACTGGCCGTTCTGAGCGAGAGCCGCCATCCTCGCGGCATGACCGCCCCGACGCAGTTGGATCAGCGCGACATCGGCGCCCTCATCGGGCTGCTGGCAGTGCTGGGCGCGGGGGCCCTGACCGGTGACCTGCCATTGGACCAGGGCCTGCGGCTCCGCCGTCGCCTCGTCGGCGTCGGGCTGCTCTCCCCCGACCAGCCGTACGCCGACGTCGCGGACGCCCTGGCTGCCCTCACCCAGCGCCTGCACCTCCTGGCAGGGCCGAGCGAAGCCGCCGGCGAGCCCAGGCAGGTGGTCGAGAACATGGTCGCCTTCGGTGAGTCACAGGCGGCCCAGGCGTTCGTCGACCAGTTGCGCACGCAGGGCCGGGACGTCGACGGCCCCGTGCACGAGAGCAGCTACCGGCGCTGGACCGTGGTGGTCCGCTCCCCTCGACTGGACGACGACTCGTTCGAGGTCGTCGGACCCGACGTGACCGCGGCTCGGGCCCTCGGCGGCTGGCACCTCGGCGCCTTCTGAGCTGCCGGCCGACGGCGTCGTCAGCTGAAGACGGAGCGCCGCTGCAGCAGGAGCCGGTACAGGGAGTGCTGGATGGTCTCGCGCACCTGGTCGGTCAGGTTGAACACGACCATGGGGTCGTCGGCGGCCCCGGGCCCGTAGGAGGCCGTCTCGATCGGCTCGCCGAAGGCGATGAACCACTTCGACGGCAGCGGCACCGCGCCCAGCGGACCCAGCAGCGGGAACGTCGGGGTGATCGGGAAGTACGGCACTCCGAGCAGCCGCGCCGCGGTGCGCGCGTTGCCGATCATCGGGTAGATCTCCTCGGCGCCGACGATCGCGCAGGGCACGATCGGCACACCGGTGCGCAGCGCCGCGCTCACGAAGCCGCCGCGGCCGAAGCGCTGGAGCGTGTACCGCTCGCTGAACGGCTTCCCGACGCCCTTGAAGCCCTCCGGGAAGACCCCGACCAGCTCACCGGCCGACAGCAGGCGCTCGGCGTCCTCGTTGCACGCCAGGGTGGTCCCGAGCTTGCGGGCCAGCGCGCCGATGAACGGAACCTGGAACACCAGGTCGGCGCCGAGCAGCCGCAGCCGCCGGTGCGCCGGGTGCTCGTCGTGCAGGGCGACGGTGGCCATCCGCGCGTCGACCGGCACGGTGCCCGAGTGGTTGGCGACCATCAGCGCCCCGCCCTTGCCGGGCACGTTCTCCAGCCCCTGGGTCTCGACCCGGAACCAGTGCTCGAACCACGGCCGCAGGAACGGGAGCAGCACGTGGTCGGTCAGATCGGGGTCGAAGCCGAACTCGTCGGTGTCGTACTCACCGGTCAGCCGGCGGCGGAGGAACTCCAGCCCACCGGCCACCTGCTCGTCCCAGGACGGCGGCGACGTCGGCTTCGGCGGCGGCGGGTCGTCGTCCGGCCGCAACGGGATGACCCTCGCCTCAGGCATCGCGCACCGCCCGCAGTCCTGGCACCGGGGGCGCGGGGCGGTGCCGGTCCCCGACGATCGAACGCAGGGCGGTGAC
>JAOPVN010000538.1 GCA_025966175.1 Modestobacter sp.
TGAGGGCTTACCTCGCGCGGCGGCGCAGCCGGTCCTCGTCCAGGACGACGACGGACTTGCCCTGAAGCTGGATCCAGCCGCGGTGCACGAAGTCGGCCAGCGCCTTGTTCACCGTCTCGCGGGAGGCGCCGACCAGCTGGGCCAGCTCCTCCTGGGTGAGGTCGTGCTTCACCCGCAGGCCGTCGGTCTCGCGGCTGCCGAAGCGGTCGGCCATCTGCAGCAGCGCCTTGGCCACCCGGCCGGGGACGTCGGTGAAGATCAGGTCGGCCACCGAGTCGTTGGTGCGGCGCAGCCGGCGGGCGAGCACCCGCAGCAGCTGCTCACCGATCTCCGGGTGCGCGGTGATCCAGGGCCGCAGCATCGTCTTGTCCATCTTGGCCAGCCGCACGTCGGTGACGGCGGTGGCGGTCGCCGTCCGCGGGCCCGGGTCGAAGACCGACAGCTCGCCGAACTGGTCGGAGGGGCCCATGACGGCCAGCACGTTCTCGCGGCCGTCGGGCGCCCGCCGGGAGAGCTTGATCTTCCCGGACAGGACGACGTAGAGGCTGTCGCCCGACTCGCCCTCGTTGAAGACGACCCGGCCGCGAGGCAGCGTCACCGTCTCCAGCGCGCTGGCCACCGGCTCGGCAGCCTCCTCCGACAGCCCCTGGAAGAGACCGGACTGGGCAAGAACCTCGTCCACGTGCACCTCTCGCAACGTCCTCACGGGTGCGATGGCGACCCGCGTCGTTGGTGAGTCTAGGGCCTGTGGCTCGGCTCACCAGTGCACTGAGTCACCGATCTGCCCACTCTGAGTGGCTCCGGGCGACACACCTTCCGGTGACGGGGGCCGGGCGGCCGGTCTCAGCGGGCCTCGTCGGGCTCGCTCACCCGCTCGGTCAGCACCTGCCGCGGCGTCGACCGGGCACGGCCGCGGCGGCGGACCCGCCAGCGCGACATCGCCCGGCGGACGCCCGAGTTGGCCAGCGTGCCGACCTCGCCGGGCGTCGCGGTGCCGAGGAAGTCCTCGACCTCACGCTGCGAGGTGGGCCGCCGCAGCGGCTCCTCGACGCGTTCCATGACCAGCAGGAAGGCGATGAGCAGCGGCGGGAACAGGATGACGATGAGGGCGACCACGTGCACCTCCTCGGCGACGTCTGCGAGCGGGGAGGCCCCCGGGAGGGACGACGTCGGTCGTGCGGTCGGTTGACGTACCCGGCGCCGGTCTCGGCCGAACGCCGTCGTCGAGTATGACGGGCGGTGGCTGTCCTGGCACAAGCGGCAGGGCCTGTGACAGAGCCGACGCCTACCCTCCAGTGCGTGTCCCGGCCTGCCCCCTCTCCCGACGCCCCACCGGACTACGCGCGGCCGCCGCGTGCCCGCCGCCCGGCTCGTGCCGCACGCCTGGGCGTGTCCCCGTTCGACCCGGACGAGAGCCCGCTGGCCCGCACCCGCCGCGCCCGCCGGATGGCCCGGGAGCTGGCGGTCATCCACCCCGACGCACACTGCGAGCTGGACTTCACCACCCCGCTGGAGCTGCTCGTCGCCACCGTCCTGTCGGCGCAGACGACCGACAAGACGGTGAACAAGGTGACGCCGACGCTGTTCGCCCGCTACCCCGACGCCGCGGCGTACGCGGGCGCCGACCGGGCCGAGCTCGAGGACATCCTGAAGCCGACCGGGTTCTTCCGGGCCAAGGCGAACTCCGTGATCGGGCTGGGCCGGGCGCTGGTGGAGCGGTTCGACGGCGTGGTGCCCGGCCGCCTCGCCGACCTGGTCACCCTGCCCGGCGTCGGCCGCAAGACCGCGAACGTGGTGCTGGGCAACGCCTTCGACGTCCCGGGCCTCACCGTCGACACCCACTTCGGCCGGCTGGTGCGCCGCTTCGGCTGGACGACGGAGGAGGACCCGGTCAAGGTCGAGGCGGAGATCGCGGAGATCATCCCCAAGAAGGAGTGGACGATGTTCTCCCACCGGGTGATCTTCCACGGCCGCCGGGTCTGCCACGCCAAGAAGCCGGCCTGCGGTGCCTGCGGGCTGGCCACCTGGTGCCCCTCCTTCGGGATCGGTCCACTGGACCCCGAGGTCGCGGGAAAGCTGGTCAAGACCCCGGCCGCCTCGGACACCGAGTGAGCCGCGCCCTCGGGGCGCTGGGCGCCCTCGTCCTGCTGCTGGCGCTGCTGGCCGGCTGCACGTCCGGTCAGGCCGATGACGCTGCCCCGACGCCGGCCAGCAGCGACCTGGACCAGCTGGACACCGCGCTGTCCCCCTGCCCCGAGCAGCCCGACCAGCCGGCCGCCCACAGCGACCTGCCCGCCACCGTCTTCGACTGCTTCGGCGGGGGCACGCTGGACCTCAGCCGCGCGCCGGGCGTGCCGACGGTCGTGAACCTCTGGGCCAGCTGGTGCCCGCCGTGCCGCGAGGAGCTGCCCCTGGTCCAGCAGCTGGCCGACGTCGCCGGCGACCGGGTACGGGTGCTGGGGGTGGCCAGCCTGGACGGGGCGTCGCAGACGGCCTCGTTCGCCGGGGATGCCGGGGTCACCTTCCCGAGCGCCTTCGACGGCGACGGCGAGGTGATGGCGGCGCTCGGGATCAACAACCTGCCGTACACGCTCTTCCTCGCTGCGGACGGCTCGGTGGCCTACATCCAGGTCGGGCGGATCGCCTCGCTGGAGGAGTTCGAGCAGCTGGTCGCCGACCACCTGGGTGTGCAGTTGTGACCGTCTCCGCCGGCGAGCTCGCCGGGCTGCCGGAGCACGTGCAGCGGCTGGTCTCCTCCGCCGCGCAACTGCCGCTGCGGCACCGGCACGGGCCGGCCTCGGACACCGCCCGCCGCTCCGCGGTGCTGATCCTCTTCGGCGAGGGCCCCGGTGGGCCGGACGTGCTGCTGATCGAGAAGTCCCCGCACCTGCGCAGCCACGCCGGGCAGCCGGCCTTCCCCGGCGGCGGGGCCGACCCGGGCGACGACTACCCCGTCGGCACCGCGCTGCGCGAGGCCCACGAGGAGGCCGGCGTGGACCCGGCAGGCGTGCGGGTGCTGGCCACGCTGCCCGAGCTGTTCCTCGGGCCCTCGGACAACCTCGTCGTCCCGGTGGTCGGCTGGTGGGACGACCCCCGGGACGTCACCACCGGCGATCCGCGTGAGGTGGCGCGGGTGGCCCGGGTGCCCCTGGCCGAGCTGGTCGACCCGGCGAACCGGTTCCGCGTCCGGCACCCAGCCGGCTACGTCGGGCCGGCGTTCGGGGTGGCCGGGATGGTCGTGTGGGGCTTCACCGCGGGTCTGCTGGAGGCCGTCCTGGAGGCAGCCGGGTTGGACCAGCCGTGGGACCGCGGCGACGTCCGTCCGCTCGAGGCCGTGCCGGCGCCGGCGGCAGCAGGCGGCGAGGACCCGGACGTCGACCCGGTGGACTCCGACGTCGCGGACCGCGCCGCGCCGACGGTGGCCGACGATGCGGGCCGGCCAGGTTCGCCGCGTACCGTGCCCGGATCATGAGGACGGCTGCGCCCCGCGCCGCAGGCGCACGACCAGGAGCCCGGCCGGCCCCGCGCAGCGGGCTGCTGGCCGGCCTGCTGCTGACCGCTCTCCTGGCACTGGCGGTGCTCACCGGCTGCAGCAACCAGGAGCCCACGCTGCCGGCGGCCACCCGGACCACCGGCGGTGACGTCGGGGCGGTCAGCACCGCGGCCGACGGCGTCCAGGAGATCACCCTGGAGACCGGGGACGACTACGTCTTCACCCCGGGCACCTTCACCGTCGCTCCCGGCCAGGTGCGGCTGACGGTCCGGAACACCGCCGACCAGTTGACCCACAACTTCATGTTCACCAAGGGCAGGGGCCCGGCGGAGATCACCGAGCAGATCCCGGTGCTGGCCCCGGGGCAGAGCAAGACCATCGAGTTCACCGTCACCGCGCCCGGCGACTATCCCTTCGAGTGCACCTTCCACGCCGCGCTCGGGCAGGTCGGCACCATGACGGTGAGTGGCTGAGAGATGTCCTTCGTCGACCTGGCCCTGATCGCGCTCGCCCTGGTCTTCGCCCTGTCCGGGTTCCGGCAGGGCCTGATCGTCTCCGCGACCTCCTTCGTCGGGTTCTTCGGCGGAGCGGTGGTGGGGGCGCAGCTGTCCGGGCCGATCGCCGACGACATCGCCGACTCCTCGGTCACCCGGGTCTTCGTCGCCCTCGTGGTGGTGCTGGCCGGTGCGCTGCTGGGGCAGCTGGTGGCCGGTCTGGTCGGCCGTGCGGTGCGCAAGCGGGTGACCTGGGAGCCGGCCAAGCTGGTCGACGCCGTCGCCGGGGCCGTGGTCTCGGCGGTCGCCGTCCTGCTGGTCGCCTGGATGGTCGCCACCCCGCTGGCCAGCTCGCCGTTCCCCGGGGTCGCGGGGCAGGTGCGGCAGTCCGCGCTGGTGCAGGCGGTGGACCGCACGGTCCCCGAGCAGGTGCGCTCGCTGTACGACTCGCTGCGCTCGGCGATCGACCGGCGCGGCCTGCCGGACGTGCTGGACCCGCTGACCCCCACCCAGGCCCGCGACGTGCCCGCGCCGGACCCGGCGCTGCGGGACAGCCCGGTGGTCGCCCAGGTGCAGGGCTCGGTGGTGCAGATCCGCGGCATCGCGGCGTCCTGCTCCCGGCAGATCGATGGCTCCGGCTTCGTCTTCGCGCCCCAGCGGGTGATGACGAACGCGCACGTGCTGGCCGGGGTCAGCCAGCCCACCGTCACCGCCGAGGGCGAGGCCTACGACGCGACCCCGGTCTTCGTCGACGAGGAGACCGACGTCGCGGTCCTCGCCGTCCCGGGGCTGCCGCAGGTGCCGCTGAGCTTCACCCCCGCCGCGGTGGACACCGGTGCGAGCGCGATCGTGATGGGCTACCCCGGCGGTGGGGGGCTGTACGTGGGCGCGGCCCGGGTGCGCGATCGCGGCGAGATCAGCGGTCCGGACTTCCGCTCCACGCACACGGTGCAGCGTGACGTCTACGCCCTGTTCGGCCAGGTACGGGCCGGCAACTCCGGCGGGCCGCTGCTGGCGCCGGACGGCAGCGTGCTCGGCGTCGTCTTCGCCTCCGCGATCGACGACCCCGACACCGGCTACGCGCTGACCGCCGCCCAGGTCTCCGGCGCCGTGACCGCCGGCGCCACCGCGCGCGCCGCGGTCGACACCGGCCCCTGCGAGTAACAGTCGAAGGACCCCGTCCTCCTCATCCCTCGCAAGCTCGGGACGAGCCTCTGGACGGGGCCGCGCGGCAGGGCCCCTGCAGTGGGCCCGGGCGGGGCCGGTTCGTCAGGCGGTGGCCCAGGCGGCGATGGCGGCGGTGACCTCCTCGGGCGCCTCCTCGTGCGGGAAGTGCCCCACGCCGGGCAGCTCGCGCCACTCGTAGGCCCCGGCCACGTAGCGGTCGGACCCGCGCGCGGTCGAGG
>JAOPVN010000349.1 GCA_025966175.1 Modestobacter sp.
GGCGGCCTCGGTGTCCTCGGTGATCTCGCGCAGCACCGGGCCCTCGGCCTGACCGCCGTGGCTCTTCCAGCGCACGTGGTCACCCTCGTGGATCTCCTCCGCCATCGCGGGGCCTCCCGTCGGCTCGTCCGTCCCGCCCTGCCTGCCCGGGGCGACCGCGCCGCACACATCGGACCGCCGGCAGGCCGCCCCAGCCGTGCACCACCTGATGGCGGTCACCCGATCGGGGGGTGTCACCCCACCGTGCTGTACCACGCGCAAATCGTCACGTAGCGTGCTCATCCGACGGGGAATCCCAAGAGTCTTGGCTGAACAGAGCAATCACTCTGTTCACGCTCGGTGAGCTTCCCGTCCACAGACGCCGGCCCGACTGGCCCCATTCCCCCGGGGCCGGCCGGGTCGGCCTCGTTAGGCTGGGCCCTCGTGGAGCCGACCGAGGACCGCCCGACCGACACCGGAGCCGGTGACGTCCGCCCGGTCGACGTGCTGACCGTCGTCTCCGTCCGCGACGTCACCCCCGCCGTGCGGCGGGTGACCCTCACCGCGCCGGGTGCCGTCGTGGCCGCGGCCGGCCCGACGCTGTCCCTGCTGGTCCCGCGGGTCGGCGACCCCGCACCCCACTGGCCGCAGGTGGCCCGGGACGGCCGGATCGTGTGGCCGCAGGGCAGCCACGGCGTCGCGCTGCGCAGCTACACCGCCCGCCGGCAGGACCCCGCGGCCGGCGAGCTGGACATCGACTTCGTGCTGCACGGCGACGGTCCGGCCGCCACCTGGGCGGCGGCCGCAGCGCCCGGCGCCGTCCTCGGCGTGGCCAGTGCCGCACCGCTCGGGGACGCCCCGGCGGGATGGCTGCTGCTGGCCGGGGACGAGACGGCCCTGCCGGCCATCAGCCGGATCCTGGCCGCGGCCGGCTCGCAGACCCGCGGGATCGCCCTGCTCGAGGTCGCCGGACCGGAGGAGGAGCAGCAGCTGCCCGCCCCGGCCGGGGTGGAACTGCGCTGGCTGCATCGTTCCGCCGCCGTGCCCGGCGCCCCGCTGCTGGCCGACGCGGTCGCGGCGCTGCCCCGTCCGGAGGGCGAGGACCTCTTCGCCTGGGTGGGTGCCGAGTCGGCCACCGTGCGGACCGTGCGCGCGGACCTGCGGGGCCGGTGGGGCCTGCGCCGTCCGCAGCACCACGCGATCGGCTACTGGCGGCGCGGCCGGGCCATGTCTCCCGCCGGCTGAGCCACCACCAGGCTCGGACTCCCCGACATCCAGCCTCCTCACAGGTAGCGTCCAGCCCAGCTGCAGCCGCACGCCGCAACCTGACGCCATGACGTCTGCGGCCGCACAGGGTCCATCGGGAGGGGTCGTGTCCGCCACCAGCACCAGCTCGCACACCCCCGGCGCCCAGAAGCCGGAGGCACGGCTGCTCGTCGTCGACGACGAGCCGAACATCCGCGAGCTGCTGTCGGCCAGCCTCCGCTACGCCGGCTTCGAGGTCGCCACCGCACCCGACGGCCAGCAGGCGCTCGCCGTCGCCGAGCAGTTCCGCCCCGACCTGCTGGTGCTCGACGTGATGATGCCGGGCCTGGACGGCTTCGGCGTCGTCCGGCGGCTGCGCCAGAACGGCATGCACACGCCGGTGCTCTTCCTCACCGCGCGCGACGCGTCCGAGGACAAGGTGACCGGGCTGACCCTGGGCGGCGACGACTACGTCACCAAGCCCTTCAGCCTCGACGAGGTGCTGGCCCGCATCCGCGCGGTGCTGCGCCGCAGCCAGGGCGTGCAGCGGGCCACCGAGGCGCCGCGGCTGACCTTCGCCGACATCGAGCTGGACGAGGAGTCCCACGAGGTCCTCAAGGCCGGCAAGCTGGTCAGCCTCTCCCCGACCGAGTTCAAGCTGCTGCGCTACCTGATGACCAACGCCGGCCGGGTGCTGTCCAAGGCGCAGATCCTCGACCACGTGTGGAACTACGACTTCAACGGCGAGGCCAACGTCGTGGAGTCCTACATCTCCTACCTGCGGCGCAAGGTCGACACCACCGAGCCCCGACTGCTGCACACCCTGCGCGGCGTGGGGTACTCGCTGCGCCTGCCCCGCGGCACGTGAGCGCACCGACGACCACCCAGCCGCCGGCGGTCCCCTCCCCCGACAGCGGCGAGTCGCCCGGGCCGGCTGTTCCGCAGCCGGGCACGACGACCGCGCCCCGGATCCCGCTGCGGGTCAGGCTCGTGGCGCTGCTGGTCGCACTGGTCACGGTGGCCCTCACCGCCACCGGCTTCGCCGCGACCTCCCTGCTGCGGAACTACCTGCTCGACCAGCAGGACGGCCAGCTCGTCGACGCCGTCCGCGAGGTCTCGGCCGAGGAGCCCGCCTACCTGGCCAACGTCTGCAGTCAGCCCAACATCGCCATCCCCGGCAACTACCTGGCCTGCGTGGGCACCAGCGGGGCGTTCCAGGAGTACGCCGTCCGTGGGACGTTCACCTCGCTGCCCGACCTGGGCGAGATGAACGCGACCAACGTCGACGAGCACGACCGGGAGCCGTTCACCGTCCCCTCCCGGGACGGCAGCACCTCCTGGCGGCTCGTCGTCTCCTCGGTCAGCCCCGACCTCGCCATCGTGGTCGGCACCGACCTGGGCGAGGACCGTGCCGTCGTCACCCGGCTGGTCCGCATCGAGCTGGTGGTCGGCCTGCTGGTGCTCGCCATGCTCGGCGTCGCCGGCTACCTGCTGGTCCGCAACAGCCTGCGCCCGTTGCAGGAGGTCGAGCACACGGCGCAGGCCATCGCGGCCGGCGACCTGTCCCGGCGCGTGCCCGTCGGGGACGAGCGCACCGAGGTCGGCCGGCTCTCCGCCGCGCTCAACGGCATGCTCGGCCGGATCGAGAGCTCCTTCCGCGCCCAGCAGGCCTCCGAGGAGCAGGCGCGGGCGTCGGAGGGGCGGATGCGCCGCTTCGTCGCCGACGCCAGCCACGAGCTGCGCACACCGCTGACCTCGATCCGGGGGTTCGCCGAGCTGCATCGCCAGGGCGCGGTCCACGGGCCGGAGGACACCGGCCGGATCATGCAGCGGATCGAGGCCGAGGCGACCCGGATGGGGCTGCTGGTCGAGGACCTGCTGCAGCTCGCCCGACTCGACCAGCAGCGGCCGTTGACGCTGGGGCCGGTGGACCTGGCCGAGCTGGCCGGGGACGCCGTCCACGACGCCCGGGCCGTTCAGCCGGAGCGGCCGCTCAGCCTGCTGCTGGACCCCTCGCTCACCGACGTGCCCGTCGTCCAGGGCGACGAGGCCCGGCTGCGCCAGGTGATCGGCAACCTGGTCACCAACGCGCTCACGCACACCCCGGTCGACGCCCGGGTGACCGTGCGGCTGGCCGAGGACGCCGCCGACCCCGACATCGTCGTGGTGGCGGTCAGCGACGAGGGCCCGGGGCTGACTCCGGCCGATGCCGATCGGGTGTTCGAGCGGTTCTACCGCGCCGACGCCTCCCGCACCCGGGCCGCCGGAGGGACCGGGCTGGGCCTGTCCATCGTCGCCTCGCTGGTCGCCGCGCACGGCGGCCGGGTCGAGCTCACCACCGCCCAGGGCAAGGGCGCGACGTTCGCCGTCCGGCTGCCCCGGTCCGGTCCGGCCGCACCGCCGACCGAGCCGGCGCCGGCACCCTCCTGACCCGGCCGCCACGGCGGCTGGTGCAATCCACGGGTGGCAACAGAGGGCGCGACGACAGCGGACAGGACGGCCGACGGCGGAACGACAGCGGGCACTGCGAAGGAGGCAGAGCTGCTGGCTGCCGTCACCGAGCTGGGCGCGGCGCTGCGGGAGCTGGTCGACGTCTCGGTGGCGACGACGGTGGACCCGGCCGAGCTGCGGGCCGCGGCGGCCTCCGCCCGGGAGATCAGCGCCCGGCTGTCCGCCTCGCGGCGCGGCCGCGACCAGCTGTCGGTGCTCGACGACGTGGTGCAGTTCCGCCGGGTCTTCAACCCGGTCAGCGGGGTGGGCAACCCGCTGGCACCGCCGCTGGTCGTCCACCCGGTGGACGGCGGGGTGGCTGCCGAAGCGAGCCTCGGGATGGCCTACGAGGGACCGCCCAGCTATGTGCACGGCGGGATGAGCGCGCTGCTGATGGACCAACTGCTCGGGGCGGCCACGACCGAGGCGGGGCTGTGGGGCATGACGGCCCGGCTGGAGCTGGACTACCGCCGCCCGGTGCCGCTGCAGGCTCCACTGCTGCTCCGCGCGGCGGTCAGCGAGGTCGCCGGGCGCCGGACCGTCATCACCGGGACCATCGCGCTGGCCGATGCCCCGGAACAGACCCTGGTCGAGGCCCGCGCCGTCTTCGTCATCCCCCGGCCGGAGAAGGCCGCGGCCTACTTCGGCCGGATCACCGACGCCTCCGGGGAGGCGGCTCCGCCCCGGCGGCCCAGCGACGCCGCCGCGGTCGCCGACGCCGACTGACCCACCGGGCCGCAGGGCCAGGTGGGACATGGCGGACACTGGTGGCCGGGAATCCGCATCACGCCGATGGGGTTGCCCCCAGGACGGGCCGCCGACGGCGGTTCGTCCGCCCCTGCCCACCGCCGTCCCCCGGGAGCTCCACAGCGTGACCACCGCCGACCACCGGCTCAGCCAGCTGCAGACGCTGGAGGCCGAGTCCATCCACGTGCTGCGCGAGGTGGCCGCCGAGTCCGAGCGTCCTGTGCTGCTCTTCTCCGGCGGCAAGGACTCCATCGTGATGCTGGAGCTCGCCCGCAAGGCCTTCGCCCCGGCCCGCATCCCGTTCCCGGTGATGCACGTCGACACCGGGCTGAACTTCCCCGAGGTGCTGGAGTTCCGCGACAAGCGGGTCGCCGAGCTCGGCGTGGAGCTGATCGTGGCCTCCGTGCCCGACGCGATCGCCGCCGGCACGGTGCGCGAGGAGCCCAACGGCTCCCGCAACCGCATCCAGACCCCGGTGCTGCTGGACGCGGTCGAGCAGTACGGCTTCACCGCCCTGTTCGGTGGTGCCCGCCGCGACGAGGACAAGGCGCGGGCCAAGGAGCGGGTCTTCTCCTTCCGCGACGAGTTCGGCCAGTGGGACCCGAAGAACCAGCGCCCCGAGCTGTGGGACCTCTACAACGGCCGCACCCACCTCGGCGAGTCGATCCGGGTGTTCCCGCTGTCCAACTGGACCGAGCTGGACATCTGGGGCTACATCGCCCAGGAGGAGATCGCCATCCCGCAGCTGTACCTCGCGCGGTCGCGGGACGTCGTCGACCGGCAGGGGATGCTCTACGCGGTCAACGAGTTCATCACGCCCCGGGACGGCGAGCAGGTGCTGCACGAGAGCGTGCGGTACCGCACCGTCGGCGACGCCAACCTGACCGCCGCCGTGCGCTCGACCGCGACGAACGTCGAGGAGGTCATCGCCGAGATCGCGGTGACCCGGCTGACCGAGCGCGGCGCCACCCGCGGCGACGACAAGGTCAGCGATGCCGCCATGGAGGACCGCAAGAAGGAGGGGTACTTCTGATGACCGCCGCAGACGCGCCCGTCGACGTCCACTCCGCCGCCGCCGAGGCCGCCGCGGAGATCGCGCACGCCCGCAAGGACATCCTGCGCATCGCCACCGCCGGCTCCGTCGACGACGGCAAGAGCACGCTGATCGGCCGGCTGCTGTTCGACAGCAAGGCGGTCTTCGAGGACCAGTACGCCGCGATCGAGCGGGCCAGCCGCGGCGACTACGTGGACCTGGCGCTGCTCACCGACGGGCTACGGGCCGAGCGCGAGCAGGGCATCACGATCGACGTCGCCTACCGGTACTTCAGCACCCCGCGGCGCACGTTCATCCTGGCCGACACCCCCGGCCACGTGCAGTACACCCGCAACATGGTCACCGGCGCCTCGACGGCGGACCTGGCCATCGTGCTGGTCGACGCGCGCAAGGGGATGGTCGAGCAGAGCCGCCGGCACGCGTTCCTCGCCTCGCTGCTGCGGGTGCCGCACCTGGTCGTCGCGGTCAACAAGATGGACCTCGTCGACTGGTCCGAGGAGGCCTTCGAGCGGATCCGGGACGAGTTCTCCGCGTTCGCCACCAAGCTCGACGTCCCCGACCTCACCGTCGTGCCGATCTCGGCGCTGCAGGGCGACAACGTGGTGACCCGCTCGGTGAACATGCCCTGGTACGAGGGGACGTCGCTGCTGCACCACCTCGAGCACGTGCACGTCGCCAGCGACCGCAACCTCGTGGACACCCGGTTCCCCGTCCAGTACGTCATCCGGCCGCAGTCCGATGCCTTCCACGACTACCGCGGCTACGCCGGCCGGGTCGCCGCGGGCGTGCTGCGCCCCGGCGACGAGGTGCAGGTGCTGCCCAGCGGCCTGACGACAAGGATCGCCGCGATCGACGGCCCGGACGGGCCGGTGCAGGAGGCGTTCCCGCCCATGTCGGTCACCGTGCGGCTGACCGACGACCTGGACGTCTCCCGCGGGGACCTGATCTGCCGGCCGCACAACGCCCCGCAGGTCACCCAGGACCTGGACGCGCTGGTGTGCTGGATGGCCGACACCCCGCTGGTGCCCCGCATGCGGCTGGCCGTGAAGCACACGACCCGCACGGTGCGCGCGATGGTCAAGGACCTGCAGTACCGGCTGGACGTCAACACGCTGCACCGGGAGACCGACGCGCCGAGCCTCGGGCTCAACGACATCGGCCGGGTCCGGCTGCGCACGAC
>JAOPVN010000559.1 GCA_025966175.1 Modestobacter sp.
GGCTCTCGCGAAGGCCGGCCACCGCGGCGACAACGGCGCCGTGCTCGGCCGGGAGGCGCGGGTCCAGCAGGCCGGGTACTGATGTACCTCTCAGGGCAGGCAGTGGTGGGTGTCGGCGTAGTTCACCCCGCACGCGGAGATGTCGAACAGCTGCTCGCCGTCCCCGGGGGTGGGGTCGGGCAGGTCGACCACGTCGAGGACCTCGGGCCCGCCGAAGCGGGTGATCTGGACAGCGCGCATGCGCGTCAGGCTAGGGCTTCGCCAGGTGAGGCAGCGGAGTACGGCGCCAGGCTCACGTCTCGCCGCTGGCGCTCGCGGACCCTCTGACATCGCCCGACTGGCCCGATGGGAGGGACATGGTCTAGCTCGTCTCGCTATGGGTCGGCGCCCCGGTGCCGGGTCCGGTCTACCGTCGCCGGGTGCCCAACCCTTTGTTCTCTAGCTATCGAGCCGGCGAGAACCGGGTCACCAGCTGATTTGAACGTCGACCGGCTCTCCGCCTGCCGTCACCGCCGAGACAGCATGTGGTGACGGCAGACCCGACTCACGCAGTGGCTGCCTGCGGACTCTGCCCGGCTACCAACGTGAACTCGTCGGACACGCCGAAGCAGTCGTTGACGGCGATGTGACCGGCGATCTGATCCAGGGTGGCCTGCAGCTGCTCGACGCTGGGAGCTCGCCAGAGACAGATCGCTCGGTCAACACCTTGCGAGGTTCCGGTCGCGAGCAGCTCGAAGCCCGCCGGGAAGCTGTCGGGGCCGAGACCCCGCATCATCTCTGCCCATGCGGTGGCATCCCTGACAGTGTGGATGGCGCCCACGTACATGACGACTCCCCCTAGCGGTTGGTCCTGGGACCTGCACAACCAGGGTTCGCGCAGCGCGGACGGCGGTCAAGGGGGGCTCTGTCCCACGACCACGCCTGCCCGCGAAGGCCCCTGCGACAGAGGCGGCCGACGTCAGGACGGGTCGGGCGCAGCGGCGGTCGCGTCGCGGGTGGTCGGAGCTGCAGTGGTCGCCGCCCAGCTGGCCAGGAGCTTGAGGGCGTCCTCGGACGGCGTCCCGGGTTCGGCGGTGTAGATGGTCAAACGGAGGTCAGAGTGGTCCTCGGTGGGCAGCTCGAGGGTGCAGTAGCCGAGGTCGAGCGCGCCGACGACGGGGTGGTGGAATTGCTTGGCGCCGTTGTGGTGGATGCGCACGTTGTGGGCAGCCCATCGGGTCCGGAACTCCTCGCTGACCGTCGAGAGCTCACCCACGAGCTCGCGCAGCTGCGTGTCGTGCGGACGTCGGCCGGCCTCGGCGCGGAGCAGGGCGACGGTGATGTTGGCCGCGCCACCCCAGTCCTGGTAGTAGTCGCGCGCCTGCGGGTCGAGGAACTGGAACCGGGCGAAGTTCGCCGGCCGCCGCGGGCCGTCGAACATCGGTGAGTTCAGCGCCCACCCCAGGGTGTTGGTCGCCACGATGTCCAGACGACCATTGGCGACGAACGCGGCAGACCCCGTCATCGAGTCCAGCATCCACTGCACCCGCGGCTTGATCTGCGCCTTGCCGCGTCGCTGCGGAGCGCGGGTCGGCTTGGCGGCGCGGGCGAGATCGAACAGGTAGGTCTGCTCGGCCTCATCCAGCTGCAACGCCCGGCCGACGGCCTCCAGGACGTCTTCGGAGACGCCGGCGATGTGGCCCTTCTCCAGCCGGATGTACCAGTCGGTGCTCACCCCGGCGAGGACAGCGACCTCCTCGCGACGCAGACCGGCCACCCGCCGCCGGCCACCTCCGGGGAGCAGCCCGGCCTGCTCCGGCGTGATCCGGGCGCGCCGGCTGGTCAGGAAGTCGCGGATGTCGGAGCGGTTGTCCACCGGATCGACGGTACGGCGAACCGCCTCCGGAGGGAGGTCGAGCTTGTACCCCCCACAAACCCGACCTCCCACGCCCGGGTCCGGAGGCGTTCCGTGGAGTCCAACGCCCACTCCACTCCAGAAGGAGCACCGTCATGCGAGCAGCCGTCCTCCACGGTCCCGGCGACGTTCGCGTCGAGAACCGCGAGATGCCGCGGATCGAGCAGCCCACCGATGCGGTCATCCGGCTGGTCGCCGCCTGCGTGTGCGGGTCGGACCTGTGGCCCTACCGCGGCATCGAGAAGCTCGACGGCCCGACCCCGATGGGCCACGAGTACGTCGGCGTCATCGAAGAGGTCGGCAGCGAGGTGACCACGGTCAGGGCCGGCCAGTTCGTCGTCGGCTCCTTCTTCGCCTCCGACAACACCTGTGAGATCTGCCAGGCGGGCTACCAGACGCACTGCGTGAACCGGCAGCCCGGCGCCGCCACCGGAGCGCAGGCGGAGTTCACGCGGGTGCCGCTGGCCGACGGCACTCTGGTCGCCACCCCGGGCATGCCCGCCGACGACCTGGTCCCCAGCCTGCTGGCGGCCTCCGACGTGCTCGGCACCGGCTGGTTCGCCGCCGTCGCTGCCGAGGCAGGCCCGGGCAAGACCGTCGCCGTCGTCGGCGATGGTGCCGTCGGTCTGCTCGGAGTCCTGGCCGCGCAGCAGCTGGGCGCCGAGCGGATCATCGCCATGAGCCGGCAGGAGTCCCGCCAGGAGCTGGCGACCGAGTTCGGCGCCACCGAGATCGTCACCGAGCGCGGCGCCGAGGGTGTCGCCCGCGTCAAGGAGCTCACGGGCGGCCTGGGCGCGCACTCGGTGATCGAGGCCGTGGGCACCCAGGAGTCGATGATGCAGGCGATTCGCGCCACCCGCCCCGGCGGGCACGTCGGCTACGTCGGCGTCAGCCACGACGTGACGCTCCCCGGTGCGGAGCTCTTCTTCTCCGGCGTCCACCTGCACGGCGGCCCCGCCCCGGTGCGCCGCTTCCTGCCCGATCTGATCAGCCTGATCTGGAACCGGACCATCGACCCGGGCAAGGTCTTCGACCTCGAGCTGCCGCTGGAGCAGGCCGCCGAGGGCTACCGGGCGATGGACGAGCGCCGCGCCATCAAGACCCTG
>JAOPVN010000566.1 GCA_025966175.1 Modestobacter sp.
CGTCGCCGCCGGCCGCGCCGGCTGGAGCTGCTCTGCGACGTCTCCGGCTCGATGGAGCCCTACACCCGGGTGTTCCTGACCCTGCTGCAGAGCGCGGTGGGGGCGGCGCAGGCCGAGGCCTTCGTCTTCTCCACCGGCATCACCCGGCTGACCCGGCAGCTCGCCGGCCGGGACGCCGACGCCGCGCTGGCCCGGGCGGCGGCGGTCTCCTCCGGCTGGGCCGGCGGCACCCGGCTGGCCGCCAGCATCGAGGAGTTCCTGACCGTCTTCGGCCGCCGCGGGATGGCCCGCGGGGCGGTCGTCGTCGTCCTCTCCGACGGGTGGGCGACCGATCCGCCCGAGGACGTCGCGACGGCGATGGCCCGGCTGCGGCGGCTCGCCCACCGCATCGTCTGGGTCAACCCGCGGGCGGCCGCGCCGGGGTTCGCGCCGCTGGTCGGGGGCATGGCGGCGGCGCTGCCGTTCTGCGACGCCTTCGTCAGCGGCCACAGCCTCGACGCGCTCGAGCAGGTCGTCGCGGCCGTCGGCGCCGACGACCGCTGACCACGGGGGCTGTTGCCCGGCACGATGTCGGGGTGGACGACGACGGGGTGGACGACGACGGGGTGGACGGCGACGCGCTCGACGAGATCGCCGAGGAGCTCTACGCCGTGCCGCCCGAGGAGTTCGTCGAGGCGCGCACCGCCGCCCGGGACCGGGCGAAGGCGGCCGGGGACAAGGAGCTCGCCAAGGCCGTCGCCGCGCTGCCGAAACCGACGACGGCGGCGTGGGTGGCCAACCTGCTGGTCCGCCGGAAGCCCGAGGAGGTGGCCCAGCTGCGGGAACTCGGGGAGATGCTGCGCCAGGCGCAGGCGAACCTGTCGGGTGACCAGCTGCGCCAGCTCGGCCAGCAGCGGAACCAGGTCGTGGCCGCGCTGGCCCGGCAGGCGCGGGGCCTGGCGCACGCGGAGGGCCATGACATCAGCAGCGCGGTGGCCGAGCAGGTGGAGAGCACGCTGCGCGCGGCGGTCGTCGACCCGGACGCGGGGGAGGCGCTGGCTGCCGGGCGGCTGACCACGTCGCTGTCCTACAGCGGGCTCGGGCCGGTCGACCTCAGTGGGGCAGTGGCGACCCCGGTCCGGTCGGCGGCGTCCCCGGCGCCGGGGAAGAAGGCGCCCGCCACGAAGGAGAAGGCCGGACCGGACGCCGAGGAGCGGCGGCGTCGCGAGGCCGAGGAGCGCCGCCGCCGGGAACTGGAGCAAGCCCGGCGCGATACCGAGGAGGCCACCGCGGTGGCCCGCGACACCGCAGCTGCCGCCGAGACCGCGGAGCGGAAGGTGACCGAGGCCGCCGGGCGGCGGGACGAGCTGCGGGAACGGGCCGAGCAGCTGCAGAAGGAACTGCGCCGGGTCGAGCGGGAGGCCACCGAGGCCGCGACGGCGGTACAGGAGGCCGAGCGCCGCCGGGACGCCGCCGTCCGCCGGTCGGAGACGGCCGCGGCGATCCGGGACCGCTCCGCGGCCCGGGTGGAGAGGCTCGAGTCAGCCGGCGGCTGAGTCAGCTCTCCGAGGTGCCACGACGCCGCCGCTTGCCCAGGTAGAGCTGGGCGTCGGCGCGCTGCAACAGGGTGGCCAGGGAATCACCGGTCTGGGCGGTCGCCGTCCCCACCGACCAGCTGATCGGCAGGCCGCAGTCCAGCCGCTCCAGGATCTCCGCCGCGGCGGGTCCGTCGGTGCCCGGCAGGCAGAGCACGAACTCGTCCCCGCCGTGCCGGCCCAGCAGGTCCGAGGCACGCAGCCGGACCCGCCACTGGGTGGCCACCTCGCGCAGCAGCCGGTCGCCGGCGCCGTGGCCCTCGCGGTCGTTGACCACCTTGAAGTCGTCCAGGTCGAGGATCGCGACGGTCAGCGGCTCGCCGGTGCGCCCGGCCCGGGCGAGGCTGCGGGAGGCCTCGGCCTCCCAGGCGCGGCGGTTGGCCACCCCGGTGAGCGGGTCGGTCAAGGCGTCCCTGCGCAGCCGACCGTTGAGCCGGCCGTGCGCCTCGGTGAGCACCAGCACGGCCACCACCGCGATCACCCAGGGGAGGAGGAAGCCGGCCGGCGCGGCCAGCGCCGCCCCGGTGCTGGCCGCACCTACGGCGAGCAGCGCGTGCGCGCGAGCCGCCCGCAGCGACAGGAAGTGCGCGGCGTAGAGCCCGATGCAGATGAGCACCGGCCCCAGGCCGACGATCGCGGCCGGGGTGGCAGACCGGGCGGCGAGCAGCCCGATCAGCACGGAGAAGAGCGCCAGGCTCGCATGCTGGCCGGCGGGCGTCAGCCGGTCCCGGACGGCGACGAGCGTGCCCGCGATCAGCAGCGCGACGACACCGAGCACCGCGGCCAGCCGGACCGGGGTGTCGGGGCTCATCGGCCAGAGCGCCCCCGCGAGGCAGAACAGCCCGCCGGAACCGTGGAGCAGCGTGAGTAGCGCCACCCGAGCCGGCAGTCTGCTCGCCATCGTCTCCTCGTCCATGTCACCGCGAACATCGGCCCGGCGTGGACCGTGCTGCACTGCGCGCACGTGACAGCGACCCTTCGGGGTGATCAGCAGATCCGGTCCAGGGCTCGAGGACAAGGCGGGTGTCGATCCGTGATCACACGGTGATGGAGCGGTCCTGCCAGACCCGGTCAGCGCCAGGACGCCCAGCGCACTGACGACGGCGAGGACGTAGAAGCCCCAGGGGAAGGCGCAGCCCGCGCTGGAGCGCGGCGACCCGGCCGGCCGCGCGGGCCGCTCGGGGCGTCGAGAGGGGAGCGGTGACCAGGGGTTGTCCTCCAGGCGAGCGGCGATGCTGTCCCTACGGGGATGCGACCCTGGGCACCGGCGATCCGCGCCATCGAATCCCGCCTTCTGCTCGATGGAAGGAGGGGGTGACGTGCGGCGGGGAACCTGGGACAACCAGCGCAAAGACTCATCGGAGAGACGAGGGACACATGGCACTGCTCGAGGACGGCGCGTGGCGCGGCAAGATCTGGACCGGCGCGTGGACCGACGGCAGCGGTGGCACCTACACCGCGGTCGAGCCGGCCACCGGTGCCGGGCTGGGCGAGGTCGGTCAGGCCACCCCGGCTGACGTGGAGAAGGCCGGTGCGCGGGCGGTACAGGCGCAGCGCGAGTGGGCGGCTGTGCCGTTCGAGCAGCGCGCCGCGGTGCTCCGCAAGGCCGGCGACCTGCTCAGCGCCAACGCCGATGAGATCAAGGGCTGGCTGGCCCAGGAGACCGGGGCGATCCTGCCCTTCGGTGACTTCCAGGTGCACACCAGCGCCCAGGAGTGCTACGAGGCCTCGGCGCTGCCGAGCCACCCCTACGGCGAGATGCTGCGCAGCGGGTCCCCGCGACTGTCCTTCGCCCGCCGGGTGCCCGCGGGCGTCGTCGGGGTGATCGCCCCGTTCAACGTGCCGACCATCCTGGCGATCCGCGCGATCGCACCGGCGCTGGCGCTGGGCAACGCGGTCATCCTCAAGCCCGACCCGCGGACGGCGATCTCCGGCGGCGCGATGTTCGCCCGGATCTTCGCCGACGCCGGCGTCCCGGCCGGGGTCTTCCAGGTCCTGCCCGGCGGCGCCGACGTCGG
>JAOPVN010000583.1 GCA_025966175.1 Modestobacter sp.
GGCCACCGCCGTCTCGAGGTTGGCCCGGGCCGCCTTGACGGCGGCGTCGATCGCGGGGCCGGCGGCCTCGCGGCCGGCCACCACCCGCGGCGTGGCCGCGGCGACGGCGGTCTCCAGGTTGGCGCGGGCCACCCTCGTGGCCGCCTCCAGCCGGGGGACGACGTCGGACTCGTAGGCCTTCTGCGCGGCCTCGATCCGCGGTGCCAGGTTCTTCTGGGCCGCCTCCAGGCGGGGCACCAGGACCTCGCGGGCGGCGTCGAGCTGCGGGGCGAGCGCGGCGACCGCGGCCCCGACCCGGGGGGCGACGTCCTTGTCGTACGTCTGCTGCGCGGCCTTGGCCGCCGCGGCGACCTGCGGACCGAACTGCTCCGCCGTCGCCTTCCGGGCCTCGGTGACCGCCGCGCCGATGTGGGCGAACCCCTCCTGCAACTCGGCCCCGATGACCTCTGTCCGGCTCTTCTTGCGGAACACTCCAGCACCTCCGAGTTGATCGCGTCGCGATCATCCTGCCCGCCATCGCCGCTGGGCACACCCCGAACCCGTGCGCGGGCCGGCGGTGGGGCCCCGGGCAGGCCAGCAGCGGACAGCTGCGCTGGCTAACTTCTCTCTGTGCAGCTACGGATTTTCACCGAACCCCAGATGGGCGCCACCTACGACGACCTGCTCGCGGTCGCCCGGCGCACCGAGGAGACCGGCTTCGACGCCTTCTTCCGGTCCGACCACTACCTGACCATGGGCGGCTCCGGGCTGCCCGGTCCGACCGACGCGTGGGTCACCCTGGGTGCGCTGGCCCGGGAGACCAGCCGGATCCGGCTGGGCACGCTGATGACGGCGGCCACCTTCCGGCTGCCCGGGCCGCTGGCCATCTCGGTCGCCCAGGTGGACCAGATGAGCGGTGGCCGGGTCGAGCTGGGCATCGGCTCGGGCTGGTTCGCCGAGGAGCATCGCGCCTACGGAATCCCGTTCCCGGAGCTGGGCGAGCGGTTCGACCGCTACGAGGAGCAGCTCGCGGTGATCAGCGGGCTGTGGAACACGCCGGTGGGGGAGACCTTCGACTTCGCCGGGGAGCACTACCAGCTCGCCGGCTCCCCGGCGCTGCCCAAGCCCGTGCAGGAGGGCGGCATCCCGATCGTCATCGGGGGCCACGGCAAGAAGCGCACCCCGCGGCTGGCGGCCCGCTACGCCGCGGAGTTCAACGTGCCGTTCGCCTCGGCAGAGGACAACGCCCGGCTCTTCGCCGGGGTGCGCGAGGCCTGTGCGGAGGTCGGCCGGGACCCCGGTGACCTGGTCTACAGCTCGGCACTGGTGCTCTGCGTGGGCAAGGACGACGCCGAGCTCGCCCGCCGGGCCGAGGTGATCGGCCGGGACGTCGACGAGCTGCGCAGCAACGGTCTTGCCGGCACTCCGGCCGAGGCGGTCGACACCCTCGGCCGCTACGCCGAGGCCGGTGCCACCCGGATGTACCTGCAGGTGCTCGACCTCGCCGACCTCGACCACCTGGACCTGGTGGCCGCCGAGGTGGCGCCCCAGCTCGCCTGACCGGGCCGGTACCCCGTCCCCCGCTCGGGGGACGGGGCCCTGCTCCACACGGCGGGGTCAGCCCAGCTCGGCCGCCAGCGGCTGGAGGGCCGCTCGTGAGCCCAGCCAGGAGTTCGCTCGCTGGAGGTCGTCGTCGAAGTCGATCTCCACCGCGGAGAACCGGGAGATGTCCAGCGGGTGGAAGCGCACGCCGGCGTGCTGGACCGACAGCTCCATCCCGCGCTCGAAGTAGTCGTTCGCCTCGCAGGCGGCCAGGTGCTCGATCAGCGCCGGCTTGTCCGCCGCGGAGACGTAGTTGATCCCCACCGCCTCGCCGAGGCCGCCGACCACCGTCTTGGACAGCTCCGCGATGAAGCCGTCGGCGTCGAGGGTGTACTTGACCTCCTCGTCGGCGACTGTGGAGGTGTCCACGCAGACGAAGCTCTCGTCGGCCCGGATCAGGGGGGCGGCGTGGTCGAGCACCGCCGGGTCGAAGACCACGTCGCCGTTCAGCCAGAGGACCCCGCCGGCCGGCGAGGACCGCAGTGCGCGGAGCAGGCTCTGCGAGGTGTTCGTGACGGCGAAGTCGGGGTTGAAGGCGAACAGCAGGTCGGGCTGGGCGCGCATGACGGCCTTCGCCCGGTAGCCGACGACCGCGGTCACCGGGACCTGCTCGCCGAAGACGGCCCGCAGCCCGTCCAGCTGCTGCTGCATGATGCTGCGGCCGTCCATCAGCGGGGTCAGCGGCTTGGGCTGCTTGCGGCCCAGCCGGGTGCCCATCCCGGCGGCCAGGATGACCACCTGCGGTGCGGCGGGGGCGGCGGCGGAGGAGGGGCCGGCGGTCGCCGGACGCGACCGCCGATCGCGGGCCCCGGTCAGGATCGGGTCAGCAGTGCGCATGCTCATCTCCTCGTTTCCTTGTTGGTGTGCAGGGGTGTGGCGCCCGGCCGGCCGGAGGAGCCGGTCGGGGGGAAGAACAGGTCCAGGACCCGGTCGGTGGCGTGGCCGTCCTCCAGCGAGCAGAAGGTCTCCTGGAAGTGGGTGTACCGCGGCCCCGGCTCCCAGGGCTGCCGGCCGAGGTCGGCGATAGCGGCCAGCACCTCGTCGCTGGTGCCCAGCAGTGGACCGGGTGCGGCCTCGGCGAGGTCGAAGTAGAAGCCCCTCAGCTCGTTCTGGAAGTAGTCCAGGTCGTACGTGAAGTGGATGATCGGCCGCCCGGTGACCGCGAAGTCGAACATCGCCGACGAGTAGTCGGTGACCAGGACGTCGGCGGCGAGGAAGAGGTAGCGGATGTCCGGGTAGGCCGACACGTCGCGGATCGGTGCGCCCTCGGCGAACTCCAGCCGGTCGGAGACCATCTGGTGCAGCCGGAGCAACAGCACGTGGTCCTCGCCCAGCGCCGTGGCGAAGTCGGCCAGGTCCAGCGGGAACGTGTGGTCCGGCACGCCCTCGGTGAACACGGCGTCGTCCCGCCAGGTCGGGGCGTAGAGGACAGCGGTGACCCCGTCGGCGATGCCCAGCTGGGCCCGCACCTCGGCGCGCAGCCGGTCCCGGTCGGGCGAGCTCAGCACGTCGTTGCGGGGATACCCCGTCTCGTGCACCGGGCCGGTGAACCCGAAGGCCCGCCGGAACAGCGGCGTGCTCACCGGGTTCGGGGACAGCAGCGCGTCCCAGCGGGCGATCTCGGTGTCGAGGTAGGCCAGCCGGCCCTCGGGTGCCCACATCACGTCGTTGTGGATCCGCTTGAGCGGGGTGCCGTGCCAGGTCTGCAGGTAGACCGTGCCCGGGGACTTGTCCCAGTCGAAGCCGATGTGGTCGTTGGAGACGACGACGTCGGCGGACTCCAGGGCCGCCACGGCCTCCGCGCTACCGAAGACCACGGTCGGCACGTCGGCGGGGAAGTCCCCGACCCGGTCGGGACGGGCCAGCCAGAGGTACTCGTGGGAGTCACCGCGCTCGCGGAGGGCCTCGAAGAGGGTCCGCGGGCTGTCGGAGTACATACCGCGGAAGCTGTTCAGGACCACCTTCACCCGGCACCGCCCGCGGGGAGGAGGGACGGCTGCGCGGCCGGGCGATGCCGCAGGCCCGGCAGCAGCAGGTCGGTCAGCTCAGCCCAGGACGAGACGACGGTGAGCACGCCGGCGTCCCGCAGTTGCGCGGCGCGCTCGGCGCGCTCGGCCACCGGGACGAAGCGCAGGTTCCCCACGGTCGGGCATCCGGCGCGCACCGCGGACAGCGCCCCGGGCACGGAGTCCTCGACCGCCAGGCCCTGCTCGGGAGCGATGCCCAGTTCCGCGCAGGCGTGCTGGTAGACCGCCGGATCCGGCTTGCTCGTCGGGCTGGGCAGCGAGTCCTCGGCGCTGTAGCGGCGGGCCGGGGGGATCAGCTCGTCCAGACCGGCGGCCGTGAAGCACCCGGCCAGCCGGGTCAGCGCGCTCGAGCTCACCGCAGCGGTGGTCAGGTGCCCGGAGAGCGTGGTCAGCGCGGTCGTGACCTCGTCATCGGGACGCAGCACCTGGGCCAGATAGCTCGTCACGGCCTCTCTCTCCTGCGCGACCCAGGCGGCCAGGTCGTCGACGTGGACTCCGTGGGCAGCGGCGAGGTCGGCGGCCGTCGTCCGGAAGTTCTTGCCGGTGGTGGCCAACCGGAGCTCCTCGGCGGTGTACCGCTCGGCGATCCCGTGCGCGGCCAGGAAGCGGTTGGTGACGTCGGCCGAGGCGACGAAGGCGGGCTCCTCGGACGGGAACAGGTTCCCGTCCGCATCGCAGAGCAGCGCCTGGAGACGCTCGACGAGCGCCGCGGTGATCGGTGGCATCAGGGGAGCCTTCTCAGGGTTCGGTGGAACAGGGCCGTCATGCCGTCAGCAGGTTGTCGGAACGTGTCCGGTCGAGATCGTCCAGTGCGCGGGCCACTGCCGCCCGGACGCCGTGGGCCTCGATCTGCCGCAGCGCGTCGCCCAGGGCCGCCACGAACTCCCGGTCCTGGCCGAGGTCCCCGAACACCGGGTGCATGTCGAGCAGCGGCCCCGGGTCGGTTCCTCCGGCCCGGGCCAGCGCCCGCAGCTCATCAGCGTGCTCGTCCTGGACGTCGAGGGGACGCCCCTGCAGGTCCAGGCCCTGCAGGTACCGGCACCACCCGGCGATCGCGAGGGTGAGCAGCCCGGTGGGTCGGCCCTGCGCCCTCGCCGCGCGCAGCGAGGGCAACAAGTGCAACGGCACCTTCGACGAACTCCGCCGGCACAGCCGGTCGAGCCGGTCACCGATGGCCGCGTCGCCGAAACGGTGCAGCAGGCTGCGCTGGTAGTCGGTCAGGTCGGTGCCCGCCGGGCAGGGCAGCAGCGGCCCGATCTCCTCGGCCATCAGCCGGGTCACGTACCGGCGCAGCACCGGATCGGCCATCACCTCGTGCACCTGTCGGTGGCCGGCCAGGGTGCCGAGGTGGCCCAGCGCGGAGTGGCTGCCGTTGAGCAGGCGGGTCTTCACCAGCTCGTGGTCGGTCACGTCGGGTACGAACTGGACGCCGACCTGCTCCAACGGTGGCCGGCCGTTGCAGAACGAGTCCTCCAGGACCCACTGGGAAAACGGCTCGGTGATCACCGGCCAGCGGTCGTCGACGCCGAACCTGCGGGCGACGGTGGCCCGGTCCCGCGCGGTGGTGGACGGCGTGATCCGGTCCACCATGCTGCCGGGGAAGGCCACGTTGTCGTCGATCCAGCGGGCCAGATCCGGGTCGAGCAACCGGGCGAACCCGACCACCGCAGCTCGTGCGGCCTCGCCGTTCTGCTGCAGGTTGTCGCAGGAGAGCACGGTGAACGGCGGCATCCCCGCCCGGCGACGCTGGTTGAGCGCCCCCACGATGTAGCCGAACAGCGACCTGGGGCGCTGTGGGTCGGCAAGGTCCGCGCGCACTGCCTCGTCGGGGAGGAACTCGCCGCTGTGCGCGTCGATCCGGTACGCGGTGCCGGTCACGGTCATGGTGACCAGACGGGTCCGCTCGTCGGTCAGCAGTGCGCGCACCGTCTCCGGCGAGTCGGGGGCGTAGTGGTAGTCGACCAGCGAGCCGATGATGCGGGCCCGTTCGCCCTCGGAGCTGCGCTCCACCACCGTGTAGAGGTGGTCCTGTGGCCGGAGCGCGTCTCGCATCGCCGGCGAGCGCAGGCCGACACCGACCACGCCCCACTCGGTGGCGCCCTGCTCGGCCAGGTCGTCGAAGTAGACGAGCTGGTGTGCGCGGTGGAAACCGCCGACGCTGAAGTGGACGACCGCAGGGGCCAGCGCGGCCCGGTCATAGGTGGGCACGCGCAGGCGGCCGGCGTGCAGGGCGAGGGTCTGCTCCGACAGCGGGATGGAGTCGACAACGGTGCGACGGTCGGTCGGGACGATGCCGTGCCGAGCGAGCGGGGCCATGCGCTACCTCCTCTGGGGCCAGTGACGTCCGGTGGGCGCGGTCACCCGCGCCGCAGCGACCGGCCGCGGGGCCGGCGCCGAGCGGGCAGGGGCGAACCTCCACCCGGATGGTCGTACCGAGGGCCCAGTGGGGCGTGCCATCGGCGTCGAACATCGGGAGAGCGCACCGCTCCGCGCATCGGACGCGGGCGGCGCTCACTGCTCGACGCCGGAGCGCAATCATGCCCGGCGCGGACGCCGGCCAAACACCGGAGTGACCATGAACACCGTCACGGGCAGCCCAGGTCCCCCCGCCGTGCCGTCGCCTGGTGCCCGCCGCAGACGGCGGTTCGGGCCTCCACGAAACGGCGGGCGTGGCGCTGCCGTGCTGACGGCACCAGGTGACTGGCCCGGACGAGCACCGCTGAGGGCAGTGCCGGATCGTCGTGCCGAAGACCACCCGGATCTGTTGCGTGGCCTCGGACGACCCCGGCTGCTCAGGCGGGCGCGGTCCAGCCGGGGTCGCGCCCCTGCCAGCCCACGAGTTGGTCCACCAGGGGCGCGTCCGCGGCCACCGGCACGGCGTCGGCGAAGGGAATCTGCGCCCCGCGCTCGGCGCTGGGCAGCTTCTGGCGGATGGCCCCCAGCGCCACCGTCAGGACCCCCGGATCCCACTCGGGCATCTGGCCGGTGGCGACGGCGAGGTCCCAGGTGTGAGTGGTGACCTCGCCGGCGTAGCCGGCCAGGGCCGCAGCGCCGGGCAACGTCCCGAAGGGCAGGCGGAGCAGGCGGTCCAGCACCGCGTCGTCGGCCCACACCTCGGCCATCCTCCGGGCGGCAGCCGTCGCGGCCGCCGGCCAGCCGTCGTCGGGAACCCCCTGCGCTACGAATGGCACGGAGAAGGGGTCCTCGCCGCGGCCGACCGCCGCGACCCGGTCGAGGACGGCCACCAGGTGGCCGAGCAGGTGGCGGACGTCGAAGTCGGTGCACGGGGTGGGGCCGTCGAGCTGGTCGGGGCGGACCGCGGCGGTGACGTCGAGGGCGGTCGCGACCGCGGAGGCGAAGAGCGGTCGCGGGTCGGTGGGCATGGGCGCGAGCATGTCGGTCGTCATGCACCGACCGTGGCAGCGAAAGCGGTCATCTCCTGGCCACTTTCCTGCGGCATCCTGTGCAGGTGCGGGCCGACCGGTTGATCGCCACCCTCCTGCTGATGCAGGCGCGTGGCCGGGTGACGGCGGCGCAGGTCGCCGCCGAGCTCGAGGTCTCGTTGCGCACGGCGCGGCGGGACCTGGAGGCGCTCAGCTCGGCGGGTGTCCCGGTCTACAGCGCGCCCGGCCGGGGTGGCGGCTGGTCGCTGGTGGGTGGCGCCCGCACCGACCTGTCCGGGTTGACCGCGGCCGAGGCGCGGGACCTGTTCCTCGCTGCGGGAACCTCGGTGGCCACCGCGCCGCAGGTGCAGGGGGCGCTCCGGAAGCTGGCCCAGGCGCTGCCGGCCCCGTTGCGCGAGGGGGCGCGGGCGGCCGGGAGCGCCGTCGTCGTCGACCCGGCCGCGTGGGGACGTCGGGCTGCGTCGACCGTGCCGGAACACCTGCCCGCGCTGCAGCAGGCGGTCGTCGACGGGGTCCAGGTCGAGCTGGGCTACACCGGCCGCGGGAAGCCGCCGTCCCGGCGTGTGGTCGGTCCGCTCGGCCTGGTCGCCAAGGGCGGGGTCTGGTACCTCGTCGCCGGGACCGTCAGCGGCGTGCGCACCTTCCGCGTCGACCGGGTGACCGATGCGCTCCGGACCGGGCAGCCCGTCCAGCGTCCGCCCGACTTCGACCTGACCGCCGCCTGGGCCGAGAGCGCGGGCCAGGTCGAACGCCGGCGCGGCGGCGCCTTCGTGCGGGCCCGGGTCGACCCCGCGGTCCTGCCGCGGCTGCGGCGGCTGCTCGGCACGCGGGTGGTCGAGGGGGCCACCGGTCCCGACGGCCGGATCGAGGTGGAGCTGACCGGGCCCTCGGTGCCGTTCGTGGCCGCTGAGGTCGCCGGCTTCGGCGGTCAGCTGGAGCTGCTCGACCCGCCCGAGGCACGGACGGCGCTGGCCGCCCTCGGGCAGGAGCTGACGCAGTTGTACGGCGACGCCGCCGAGCGCGGGAGCCCTCCGGCGGACGGAACCGGGAGCGGTGCCGCCCTCGCGGTAGGCTCGGACGCGTGACCGGCGGACTCCTGCTTCTCCCGCCGTGCTGACCTGACACCTCAGAGCAGCACGGCGACCCCTCCTGCGTGAGGGGTTTTTTTCTGCCCGCCGCCGGAACGCCAGGACCCAGGAGCACCGACCATGAGCCAGACGGCCAGCCAGAGCACCGACCCGTCCGCCGACGGGGTGCCGCCGCACCGGTACACCCCGGCGCTGGCGCAGCAGATCGAGCTCGCCTGGCAGGACCGCTGGGAGGCCGAGGGCACCTTCCACACGCCCAACCCGGTCGGCCGGCTGAGCGAGGGCTTCGACCGGGTCGCCGACCGGCCCAAGGCCTTCCTGATGGACATGTTCCCGTACCCCTCGGGCGCCGGGCTGCACGTCGGGCACCCGCTCGGCTACCTGGGCACCGACGTCACCAGCCGCTTCCTGCGGATGGACGGGCGCAACGTGCTGCACCCGATGGGCTACGACGCCTTCGGGCTGCCCGCCGAGCAGTACGCGGTGCAGACCGGCCAGCACCCGCGGGTCACCACCGAGGCCAACATCGCCGCGATCCGCGCGCAGCTGCGCCGGCTGGGTGTCGACCACGACACCCGGCGGACCTTCGCCACCATCGACCCGGGCTACTACAAGTGGACCCAGTGGATCTTCCGGCAGATCTTCGAGGCCTGGTTCGACGAGACCGCTGACGGCGGCCGCGGCAAGGCCCGGCCGATCGCCGAGCTGG
>JAOPVN010000585.1 GCA_025966175.1 Modestobacter sp.
CTACGCCGAGGCGCACGCCCGCCTGGGCCGGCCGGTCGGCGCGGAAGAGGCCGAGGCCGCCGGCGGGACCTTCACCCCGGCCGTGGAGCTGCAGAACGGCTGGCTACCCGGCTCCGTGCCGGTCAGCGCCGAGGCCTCGACCACGCGGGGACGCGGCCTGCTCGGTCGTCTTCCGATGCCGCCCTACATCCGCACCACGATCCAGATCTCCGTCGCCGGGACGCTGGCCGTCGTCGCGGACGCGGTGTCCGGGCAGCGGCTGTACTTCGCGGTGCTGGCGACCTTCTTGTCCTTCCTGCAGGCAACCAACTCCGGCGAGCAGGCGCGCCGCGCCCTGTTCCGTACGGGCGGTACCGCGATCGGCATCGTGGTGGGTGACGTGCTCGTCCACGTCACCGGCGGCCATGTCTGGTCGTCCCTGGCCATCGTGCTGGTGGCGATGTTCTTCGGCGTCTACCTGATCCGGCTGAACTACATGTTCCTCGTCGTCGCGATCACCGTGACCATCTCCCAGCTGTACGTGCAGCTCGACGTGTTCAGCTGGCAGCTGCTGCTGCTCCGGCTCGCCGAGACAGCGATCGGCTCCCTCACCGTCGTCGTCACGGTGCTGTTCATCGTGCCGCTGCGCCCGCAGCGGGTGCTCACCACCGGGGTGCTGCTCTGGATCACCGCCCTGCGCCGGCTGCTCGAGGCCGTCTTCGGCCGGCTCGACGGGGAGCACGAGCCGCTTCGGCCGCTGATCCGCGCGGTCGACGCCACCTACGCCGAGCTGGTCGCCACCGCGGCACCGCTCCGGTGGATGACCTTCGGCCACCGGTCCAGCGGGCTCACCGAGGTGCTGTCGGTCAGTTCGGCCGCCCGCCAGTACGCGCGCTCCCTCGCCGCTCTGGTCGAGCAGGCCGAGGCTGACGGGGAGGTGCTGCCGTGGGCCGACGACGCATCGCTGCGCCAGGCGGCTGAGCAGCTGCGGACGTCGGTCGACGCGATCGCGCACCGCCTCGACACTGGCGAGAACGGCTGCTACGTCCGGTCCGCCGCCCTCGTCGCACTCGCTCTCGACAGCCTCCGCCGACAGCCCTCAGGCTTCGCATTCGCGCTGAAGGACCTCACCCTGCTGGACGGCGCCCTGGCGCGGCTGGCGACCGCCCTGGAGATGCGCGCCAGCGACCACGACACCACGGGGCTCGGAAGGACCACAGCAATGCGGGGTGACCGCCCGTCCGTGACAGCGCCGATGTAGCTGAGGACGACGTAGCTGAGGACGACGTAGCGCCTCGGGCGCCCAGGCACTGCTCTCCAGGTCCGGGGCCGCCAGGGCCCCCTTGAGGCCGCGGCGGATGCCAGACGTTGGCGGGCCCCCGCTGCTCGTGGTGACCGGACCCCGGCATCCCCGCCGTCGGCCAGGAGCTGCTCGGGAACCCAGCCGCCCGGTTCACCCGGGTGAGCCTGGAGGGTGGGTGCGGCAGCGAGAGGTGGGGTGCTCATCACCCATGCCGTTGGCGCACGTGAGCCGCCGAGTGGAGTCGCCTGTGCCGGCCCGAGCTCCTGGCTTCTTGCAGCCGGTGACCGACTGACGCCGCCGCCACGTCGGAGAGTCGGCGGGCTGCTGGGCACCGTGGAGAACGCCCGGATCCCGCGGCGAACCCGCCCTGCATGGTGATACCTGCAGAGCGGGGTTGTGCTCGTGACCAGGACCAGGTGAGCCGGTGGTAGCCGAGGGCGAAGTCGACCGTGACCGCGGAGGTCAGGTACATCAACCAGCCACCCGTCGCGAGGCGGAAGAGGCCCGGAGCCCGAATGGCGGCCGCGATTCCGACCGTGGCGAAGAACTCGCTGAGGCAGCCGGCGAACAGGCCGATGCAGACCGGCCCGGCCTCGTCAGCGATCGCGCAAGAGCCGCAGCGCATTGGCCGCAGTAGTCCGCCCGGCACAGATGCGCTGACCCCAGCTGCGACTGTCGGTCCTGACCGTCTCGGTTCGCCGGGGTCACGGCATACGCGGCGCAGGGCGGCGCCGCGACCGCAGCCGGAGGACCGGGGAACGTCTCGGCTTCGGTGTCCTCGTCGGCGAGCTCACCCGGCGCGCGCACTGCGTCCCGGCATCCACGCCGGCGTGCGCAGCGCCTGGGTGATGTCCGGAGTTCCCGGATTCCGGGCAGCAGGGAGGCGAGCGCGGTCCCGGGCTCAGCTCCGGCGGTTGGGGACTGCGCCGACACCGGCAGCCGTCGTGCCCGGTGAGCTGCATCCCCCGCTGGTGGGTAGTGCGCAACGCCCGCCGGCCGGAAGCAGAGATGGCTGGTGGCCCTGACGACACACGGCCGGCCACTCGCGATTCTCAGAGACAGCACAGGCCGACCCGCCGGACACCAGAGGTGACGTCATGCGACGAGTGCAGGAGAAGCGCTCCGGGACGACGGCCCCGCGCGGCCGGCCACCAGAGGGAGGACACCGCCGAGAGCGCCGTGCCCGTGTACGGCAGGCAGACAGCGAGCTGCGGCGGGAGGGCGTCGACGCCACCATCGCATGGCATCCGTCCACTGCCGGCCCGTCAGCAGGCCCGAGCCGGGTCCCCACCGTCCCGGCAGATGCCGCAGCCGACCGGATCGTCGCGGATCGCTATCGCCTCAGCACGCTGCTCGGCACCGGCGGCATGGGCGCTGTCTGGCTTGCCGAGGACGCCGTGCTCGGGCGCGTCGTCGCGCTCAAGCAGTTCACCGACCGGCGCAACCGGGCGTGCGCGCTGCCGGAGGCGCGAGCCGCAGCCCGCATCACGCACCCCGGCGTCGTCCGGGTGTACGACCTCGCCCTGGACGAGGAGGATGACTGGATCGTGATGGAGGCGCTCCCGGGCGAGTCGCTGGCGGCGATCATCCGTGAGCGAGGCCGCTTGCCGGTCGAGGAGGTCACGCAACTGGCCGTGCAACTGCTGTCGGCACTGCAAGCGATCCACGATGTTGGTCTGGTCCACCGCGACATCAAGCCCAGCAACATCCAGGTCTGCGGCGGCGGCCGAGTCGTGATCACCGACTTCGGATTGAGCTCGCCCGGCGGTGTGTCGGGTGGCCTGCGCGTCGGTGCCCTGACCGGGAGCCTCCCGTACATGGCCCCTGAGACGCTCATCGACGGGAACTTCGGGCCTCCGTCGGACATGTACGCGCTCGGCGTGACTCTGTACATCGCGGTCGAAGGGCGCCCACCGTTCGAGCCGGGAGGGCCGCTGTCGGTGCTGGACTCGGCCCGGTCAGCTCGACCGGAACCAGCCAGGCACGCCGGCTCACTGGCACAGGTGCTCGATGGCCTCCTCGACAAGGACCCGGAGCGGCGGATGGACATCGCTCGGGCAGCTGAGCTGCTCCGCGCCACGGCACTCGTCACGACCACGTAGCCGGACCCGTCTCGGCAGGTACACGGGCCACCATGGAATCGGAGAGCACAGTGCGCATCCGCGTCGATGTCCGGGTAGCAGGGATGCGCGCCGGCAGCCGGCGGTGCGATTCTGGGATCATGCTGCACTGCCTCATCGTCGATGACAGCCCGCCGTTCATCCAGGCCGCCCGGGGCCTTCTGGAGCGGCAGGGCATCACTGTCGTCGGCGCCGCCTCGACCAGCGACGATGCGCTACAGCAGGCACAGAGACTCCGCCCGGACGTCACGCTGGTGGACATCGACCTGGGCGGCGAGAGCGGCTTCGACGTCGTCAGGCGGCTGCGACGAGAGGCGGACCTGGCACGGATGATCCTGATCTCCACGCACGCCGAGCAGGACTATGCCGACCTGATCGCGGCGAGCCCGGCGGCGGGGTTCCTGTCCAAGTCGGCGTTGTCCGCCGATGCCATCCGCGGCCTGCTCGAGACGGGGGCCGACGGCGACAGTGCCGGTTCGGTCAGCGGGCCTGGCGGAAGGTGACGCCGGCCAGGACCCGGTGGTGGTCGTCCTCGGTCTCCGAGAGACTCGACGTGGCCAGAGTGCTCGGGACATCCTCGGTGGTGTGGGTCCGGAGCCTCACGGCGGACCCGGCTGAGCAGTCGCCCAGCTTCTCCGTCGTCATGGGCGCGAACCACCGCTAGCCTTCGGCCGTGAGCCCGCTGCGGCGGCCTCGACGGACTCTCCCGCGTGTGAGTCCCGCGATCCCGCCACCGGGTGTTCGGAGGTATGCGGACCGGAGGTCGAGGTGAGGGGCGGGCTGCTCCATCGCACGATCGTCGCGAGTGGCCTGCTCGCGGTGATCGTCGGCGCGACCTTCGCAGTTCTGCTCTCCATGATCGCTCAACTCCGCGAGGCCGGGGCGCGCGCACAGCACTCGGACGAGGTGCTCGTCGTCGCCAACCGGCTCGAGCGTCTCGTCGGAGACCTCGAGACGGGCGAGCGCGGGTTCCTGATCACCGCGGAGGAGGACCTCCTGCAGCCCTGGCAGGCCGCCCGGGCCGAATTCCCCGAGCAGGCCACGACGCTGGAACGGATGGTCGCCGACAACCCCGCACAGCAGGCCCGCGCGCGGGAGATCGCGCAGGCCGGCACGTCCTACATCCAGGACTACTCGGTCCCGCTGGTCGCGGCCGCGCGACGCGACCTGAACTCGGCGCGGACCGTGACGGTGATCGCCGAGGGCAAGCGGCGCATCGACGCCATCCGGACCGATTTCGACCGCTTCGTTGCTGCCGAGCAGGATCTCGCGGGGGCGCGTCAGCTGCGGTCCGAGGCAGCCGACCACCGCGCGGTGGTCGTGGCGGCCGGTGGTCTTGCCGGATCGATCCTCGTGATCGTCGTGTTCGCCGGCTATCTCTCCAAGGCGATCGTCCGACCTGTCCGACGGGCGGCCACCATGGCCCGCCGGCTCGCCGGCGGCGAACTCGGCGCGCGCACACCCGAGCGCGGCGTCGGCGAGATCGGCGTGCTCGAGCGCAGCTTCAACACGATGGCGAGATCGCTGGAGGAGACCCGTGAGGAGCTGACCGCCTCGCGCGCCCGGATCGTGGCCGCAGGCGACCAGGCACGGCGACGGATCGAGCACGACCTCCACGACGGAACGCAGCAACAACTGGTGGCACTGGTGCTGGACACTCGCTCCGCGGAGGCGGCCGTGCCGCCCGAGCTGCCAGAGCTCAAGGCCCAGCTGGCCCGCGTCGCCGACGGACTCGGTGGCGCGCTCGACGACCTGCGGGAGCTGTCCCGCGGCATCCACCCGGCGATCCTCAGCGAAGGTGGCCTCGGTGCCGCCCTCAAGGCGCTCGCGCGGCGCTCGGTGGTCCCGGTACTGCTGGAGGTGGACATCCAGCAGCGACTGCCCGAGCCGGTCGAGGTCGCGGCGTACTACGTCGTGTCCGAAGCGCTCACCAACGCCGCCAAGCACGCCCGGGCGTCGGTGGCCCGTCTCGACGCGCGGGCGGGAGACGGCGCCCTGAAGATCTCGGTCAGCGACGACGGCATCGGCGGCGCGGACGCGCGACGCGGTTCAGGGCTGATCGGTCTCACCGACCGGGTGGAGGCGCTGAGCGGAACGATCTCGGTCAGCAGCCCGGCCGGGAAGGGCACCGCGCTGCGGGTCGAGCTGCCGCTCGACGGCCGGTGAAGGATGGCGCCTCATGCCTCCTCACGGGCTGCCGTCGCCTCCGGGCGTCAGGTCGACGATCAGCCAGTTCCCCACCCGAGCCCAGCGCCGCCCGGCGGACATGTGCAGCAGAGACGCCGCGCACGACTCACCGGCATGCTGTCCGGTCAACGGGACCGCAGCCGGCGGCGCTCCCGATCCAGATGCGCCTCGGTGGCCGTCCTCGGGATCAACGGGTCGCGGGGGCGGCGATCCGCTCCGCGAGCCGGCCGATCGGCCCCCCGCTACCGGGGGCGCGGGCCCACGGCCGCGGCGCCGCGGCGGTCCGGCGGCCGGCACGGAAGACCCAGCTGCGGAGCAGCACGAAGCGCAGGACGGCGGCCGCGGCACTGGCCGCCACGAGGACCGCGACCTCGGTGGCACGGGTCGGCCGCGACGTGGTTGCACGAAGGAGCGTCAACGAGCCGCTGGTCAGCACCGACCCGAGCGCGAGCACGAGCAGACCCTGCAGCTGGGCGCGACCGGCACCCGCTCGTCCGCGACCGCCGAAGGTCAGCCGCCGGTTCGCGGCCGTGTTGGCGACGCCGGAGACCAAGAGAGCCACCGCATTGGCCGTCTGCGCCGAGCCGGCCGGCCGCAGCAGCACGAACAGCGCCGCGTACGCCACCGTGGACAGCGCGCCGATCACCGCGAAGACGGCCAGCTGGGCCGCCGTCCCGCCGCCCACGCCGGACGCAGCGCCGGACGCAGCGCCGGA
>JAOPVN010000355.1 GCA_025966175.1 Modestobacter sp.
CGACGTCGGCGGAGCGGATGGAGTGCGCGAAGAGGTAGTCCGGGTCGTCGAAGGGCGCGTCGGGGGTGCCGCTGGGACCGCCGGGAAAGTGGCGCTCGGCGTCGTGCACCAGGGCGGCGAACAACAGCGCCGGGCTGGCGTCCGCCCGCAGCTGCGCGACCCAGCGACGCGTGACCAGGAGGTGCTCGAGCTCGTAGAACCCCTCGAGCCACGCGACCGCGCGCAGCTCCAGTGGCGTCAGGGCCGGCGCACAGCCCCGGTCCTCGGCGATACCGCTGATCTCGACCCCCGCGTGAATATGCAGTGAACTGCTTGCTGCACGGTAGCAGCGCCGAAGGGGCTGTCAAGGCTTCTGAACACCAGCAGCGGGAACGCCCGGCGGCCGATAGGCCCCGCGCACGGCGGCGCCTCAGTAGTAAGGCAGGACTTCCTGGGTCAACACCTTGGCCTGGACCCCGGCGAGCGCCGCCGGGTCGAGGAGGTCGAACAACCGCCCCAGCTCCACCCGGGAGGACCGCATGACGATCTCGGCCGCGCCCATCCGGGCGATGGCCTCGACCGTGGCCGCGCGGCGCAGCAGCCCGGGCCGGATGCCCACCGCCGTCAACGGGATGGCCAGGGAGGACTGGTGCCACACGACGGCATCGATCTCGCCCAGGACCAGCCGCTCGGTCATGAACGGGAAGTGCCCGTCGACGTAGGTGTAGCCGAGGTCCGGCGGGAACTCGGACTCGGTGATCACCGTGTGGTCGTGCGAGGACCGGTCGATGCCCACGGTGTGCACGGCCTCGCTCGCAGCCGGGTCCAGGCCCGGCCGGACGAGGACGAACCAGCTGTTCTCGTAGTAGTAGCGGGTCGGGTCCAGCGGGATGGTGCGCCAGCTCCGGTCCTGGTCGTGGAGGTCCTGGGCCGCCGCCCCGGAGAGCACGGTGAAGTCCGCCTCACCGAGTTCGACCAGCTCGACACGGCGACGCGAGCCGTAGGTGTAGAGCACCTGGAGCGGGATCTGGAGCCGCTTGAACTCCGCCCGCAGGGCCATCGCCAGCCCCATCAGCTCGGGCGACGTGGCCAGCGGCAGGACGGCGGTCGGGGCGCCGAGGGCAGCGACGGCCCACAGCTGGGCGAGGTCCACGTCGATCAGGAACGTCCCCGTGTGGCCCCGGGGCTGCAGCTGCACGGCGCCCACGCCCTGCAGCGTGCGCAACGCCTTCTGCACCGTTCCGGAGCCCACTCCGGTCAGCTGCTGGTACTGCACGGCAGTCGGTATGCGCTCCCCGGCGGCCCGGGTCAGAAGATCGCGCGCCAGCACCTGGATCGCCCGGACGTTCCGGGAGAGTCCGACGTCCTGCGCACCGACGACCGCCGGCGGAGCATCGTCTCTCACGGCCTGCACGTTACCGATCCCCGGCGGCGGCTTCGGCCGGCCGCCGGGGATCAGCTCACCGTCCCGCGAGCAGCCGACCCGCCCCAGGGATGGCGGGCTGGTGGCCGAGGGCGGTGAGCAGCTCGTAGGTCGTAGCCGTGGCCGCGGTCACGACAGGGAGCCCCAGCTCGTCCTCGACCCGCTGCACGGCCGCCAGCGAGGGCATCTGCACGCACGCCGACAGCACGATCGCCTCGGCGCCCTCACGCTTGAGCCCGCGGGCGATCTCCGGCAGCCCTTCGGGGTCCAGCCGGCCCACGGCCAGGTTGTCCGGGACCTCCAGGGCCACCGCGTCCACCACCTCGATGCCTTCGGCCTCGATGTACTCGCGCACCATCTGGGTCAGCGGCGCCATGTAGGGGGTCACGATGGCCACCCGGTGGGCGCCGATCGCCTGCAGCGTGCGCACCAGCGCCCCGGCGCTGCTGACCACCTCGGCGGGGTGCCCGTTCGCACGGGCCGCCTCGGCGATGACCTGCTCGGACTCCTTGTGCGCACCCGGGCCCTGCGCCATGACCGCGACGAGGCAGGCGTAGGCGATCACGTCGACATCGGCGTCGGAGACCGCGACGGCGCAGTCGGCCGCCTTGCCGACCATGGCCAGCAGTTCCTCGCGGTTGACCTGCTTCATGCCCGCGCGGGCCGAGTGGAACGTGTACCGGTGCCCGGTCGCCTCGCTCTGCCGGCGGAACAGCTCCGGCAGCTCGGTCTCCATCGTGGTGTTCGAGCTGGGCACGATCAGCCCGATCCGGGACAGGTTCGCCGGCTTCGGTGACGGGGTGTCTTCGCAGCTCGCCGCGTCAACCGTGAGGTCAGTGCTCATCAGTATCCAACTCCTCCGTCGGGAAGGTCGCCCGGCGTGGGGGCGAGGTCGTCATCAGGGGTTTCCTTCGTAGCGCGCCCGCACAGCGCACGCCAGATGCTCTCGGCGGTGATCGGCAGGCTGTTCAGCTCGACGCCGAAGTCGGCGAGGGCGTCGCAGATGCCGTTGGCGACGGCCGCGCCGGGCGGGATGGTGCCGGCCTCGCCGACACCGCGCAGCCCGAACGTGGTCACCGGCGAGGGCACCGTGGTGTGCAGCAGCTCGATCGGCGGCAGGTCGGCTGCCGTCGGGACGAAGTAGTCGACCATCGAGCCGTTGACCAGCTGACCGGTGTCGGGGTCGTAGCGCAGTTCCTCGGTCAGTGCGGCCCCGAACCCCTGCGCGAGTGCACCCCGCACCTGCCCGTCGACGATCTTCTGGTTCACCACCGTCCCGGCGTCGTGGACCAGGACGAACCGCTCCACGGTGAACTCCCCGGTGTCCGGGTCCACCGACACCAGGGCGGCGGCTGTCCCGAAGGAGTAGGCGGCGTCGGAGGGCTCGAAGTGCGCGGTCGACTCCAGGCCGGGCTCCTCCCCCGGTGCGATGCCCTGCCCGGTGATGGCGTTGGTGAACAACTCGGCGAGGGAGACCTGCACGGTCTCGTCGTCGCGACGCCGGACCACCGAACCGGTGATCTCCAGGAGGGCCGGGTCGGTCTCCAACCGCCAGGCGGCGAGCCGGAGGGTCTTCTCCGCCAGCTGTTCCGCGGCCGACTTCAGCGCGCCCGCCGCGGCAATCATGGTGCGGGAGGCGAACGCTCCGGTGTTCAGCGGCGAGGCGCCGGTGTCGCCGGCGTGCACCCGGACGGCCTCGTAGTCGATGCCGAACACCTCGCTGATCACCTGGGCGAACGCCGTCTCGCTGCTCTGTCCCATCGTGGAGACCCCGGTGTAGAGGTCCAGACCGCCGGACCGGTTGGCCCGCAGGGTGACGCTCTCGTGCGCCCCGAACTGCGAGCCGCGCTTGGCCAGGAACCGCGCGCTGGCATAGCCGGTGCGCTCGACGAAGGAGGAGAAACCGATCCCCATCAGTCGGCCGTCAGCCCGTGGCGTGCGTCCGGCCGCCCGGTGTGCGTCCCAGCCGATGGCCTCGGCCGCCATCCGCAGGCACTTCTCGTAGTCGCCGCTGTCGTAGACGGCGCCGGTCGGGTTCTTCCACGGCAGGTCGGAGGCCTTGACCATGTTCATCGCGCGCAGCTCGACCGGGTCGAGGTCCAGCCGCCGGGCGAGCCGGTCCATCAGCAGCTCGTAGGCGAAGTTGACCTCCGGCTGGCCGTACCCCCGGTAGGCGCCGACGGGTGTCTTGTTGGTCAGCGTGACCCGCCGTTCGGCGTACCCGTGCTCGACCCGGTAGGGCCCGTTCATCACGACGCTGGACAGCTGCGCCGACCCGAACGGGGAGTTCCAGCCGCCGATGTCGGTGGCGTAGACGTCGGTCATGGCCAGGATCCGGCCCTCCGCGTCCGCCGCGATCCGGTAGTCGTGCACCGATTCCCGGGCGTGCGTGGACGCCCGGAAGTGCTCCGCCCGGTCCTCCACCCACTTGACCGGCCGGCGCAGCGCGATCGCGTGCAGGCAGGCCAGCACGTCCTCGGGGAAGACCCCGAGCTTGAGGCCGAACCCGCCGCCGACGTCGGAGGCGACCGCACGGACGTCGCTCTCCTGCAGCCGGAGGGTCTCCGCGAGCTGCTTGCGGATCAGGTGCGGCACCTGGGTGGAGGAGTGCACCGTGAGCTCGCGCGCCCCGGGCCGCCACTCGGCGACCACGGCCCGCGTCTCCATCGGCAGAGCGGTCACCCGGCTGATCCGGAACTGGTCCTCGACCACGAGCGCCGCTTCCCGCATGCGGGCCTCGGGGTCGCCGCTGCCGTCGGAGTTCGCCGCCATCAGGTTCGAGTCCAGCACCGAGGGGTGCAGCACGGGGGCGCCGGGCTCGAGCGCGGCCAGCACGTCGACCACGTGCGGCAGCGGCTCGTACTCGATGTCCAGGAGTTCCAGGGCGTCCTCGGCGACGTGCCGGCTGGTGGCCACCACGCTCGCCACGGGCTGGCCCTCGTGGGTGGCGACGTCCTGGGCCAGCGCGTAGTACGGCAGCTGGGGGGCGCCGGGCACCGGTCGCAGCACGGTCAGCGGCTCGGACGCCGCCCGCACCTCGGGGCCGGTCAGGACGTGCTTGACCCCCTCCAGTGCCCGGGCGGCGGTCGCGTCGACCCGGACGATGCGGGCGTGCGGGTACGGGCACCGGGCCACGGCCATGTGCAGCACGCGCGCGGGCTCGACGTCGTCGGTGAACCGGCCGTCACCGCGCAGCAGCCGGTCGTCCTCCTTGCGCGGGACCGATGCGCCGATCCCGCCCGGCCGCGGGGCCGATCCGGTGCCGTCGGTCTCCGAGGGGCGCTCCAGCGTGGTCATCGTCGACCTCCCGTCGTCGCGGGGCGGGTGGGGGTGGTCAGCTCGGGGGCGTCTCCGTCAGCGGCGCGCTGCGGGGACTCCGCGAACCACCGCTCGATGGCGGTGACGATGTTCTCGTAGCCGGTACAGCGGCACAGCACGCCGGCGATCTCCTCCCGGATCTCCTCCCGGGACGGGCAGCCGCCCTGGTTGGCCAGGGCGGTCGCCGTCATCAGGAACCCGGGCGAGCAGAACCCGCACTGCAGCGCGTGCTCGTCCTTGAACGCCTGCTGCAGCGGGCTGAGCCGGTCGTCCTCGGCGAGGGACTCCACGGTCTGCACGTTCCGGCCGTCGAGCTGGACGGCGAACATCAGGCAGGACTTGACCGCCTCGCCGTCCACCATGACCGTGCACATGCCGCAGGCACCCTGCTCGCAGCCCACGTGCGTGCCGGTCAGGCCCAGGTGCTGACGGAGGAAGTCCGCCACGTGCAGCCGCGCCGGGACGGCGACGGTGACCAGTTCCCCGTTCACCGTCGTCGTCGTCTCGACCAGCTCCTCGCGCCGGACGTCCGGTGGGAGCCCGGTCATCGGCGGGCGGCCGGACGCATCTCCGCGACGGTGAGCTCACCGGCGTCGACGATCAGCTGGTCGTCGAGGTACAGGCTGCAGCCGCGCATCGGGATGTCGAAGTGGCAGGGGGTGTCGTTCGGCCCGCCGAGCTCGTTGTTCGGCCCGATCGAGAACATCACGTTGCCGTAGAAGGACCGCAGCTCCATGCCCATGCCGCCGCCGAACTGGGTGAGCCCGTGCCAGTGGGCCCGCTCGTCCAGGCCCCAGCCGACGTGGGACATGCCGTAGCCGCGCGGGTCGTCGAAGGACTCGATGTAGGAGTTGAGCAGGTCGGCGTCCAGCCCGCCGCGGATGTCGCGGATGAAGCCCTGCTCGATGGTCAGCGTCACCGGCGTCTGCACGTAGGTGTTGAACGGCAGCAGCACGTCTCCGGGGGAGAGCACGATCTGCCCGTCCACGCCGTCGTCGGCACCGCCGGTGAACACGAAGGCGGCCGGCCAGTGGTCCCAGCGCCCGGGGGTGTCGGTGAAGCCGTACTCGCTCA
>JAOPVN010000591.1 GCA_025966175.1 Modestobacter sp.
AACTGGCCAGGGCCTCTGCCGTCTCCCGGACGACCCGCCGGAGCACTGGTGGCCGATCCGTGGAAACACGTAGCGAAGATGCTTCTGTGGCGGCCGTCGCGGGTAGTCCCCCCCGGGGCGACGCGGGCCGCACTCCGTCTCCCGGACGGTCCAACAGACGGCCGCCCGACGCACGGAGACGGTCCACCCTTCCCTCCCCGCTCCGGGCTGAGCAGCGGCCCGGAGCGGCGGAACAACGTCCCTCCGCCGTGCCGCGATCCGCGGATGCGCCACGCGCGGGTCGAGCGTCGGTGAGCTGCGAGGAGTGCGCATGCCCGCAGACCGGAGTGCTGGCGGCCTGCCGGCGAACACCGTGGAGATCCTGACCGAGGTCTCCGGCATCGCGGCCGCGCCCGCTGGGCTCGCGGAGCGGGCCGATGCCCTGCTCGCCCAGGTGCAGCGGGTGGTTCCCTTCGAGGCCGGCATGATCGCCCTGCTGCCCTCCGGCCAGCGCAGCTACCGGGCGCTGAGCAGGCACGGCTACGACGACCACGCCAACGAGTACTACGACGGTCCGGAGTTCCTCCACGACGTCGAACTGGTCGGCCTGCAGCGGAGCCCACTCGCGCGACGGATGGTGGACCTCCCCGTGCCACCGGCGGAGATCCGGTTGTGGAGGGAGTACCTGTTGCCGGCGGGCTTCCACGAGGGCTTCGGCATCGGGCTGTTCACGCCGGACCGCCGCTACGCGGGGCTGCTCGGTGCGGCCACCGAACGGGCCACCCCGCCGGATCCGGACGCGATCAACCTCATCGGGCTGCTGGCCCCGCAGATCGCGAACGCCGTGGACCCGTGGCGGTCCCTGTCCACGATCGCGGGGATGGTGCACGCGGCCATCGCCGGGGTCGTGCTCGCTCCCTCCGGAGCGCTGCTGCCGCTGCCCGGACTGCCCGACCACCGGCTGCTCGTAGTCGGGTCCGGCGTTCTCGCGGCGGCCGCGGAGCAACTGGCGGACGGCGGTCCGCACGCCTCGTTCCTCGCCCCGCTGCCGGGCCGGGACGGCACGCAGACCCACGCCCGGATCACGGTGCTGGCCACCCCGTCGGAACTCCAGGCCTTCGCCAGGGCCGTCATCCTCGTCTCCCCGGCCGGAGAGATGCACGGGCTGAGCGGTCGGGAGCTGGAGGTGCTCGGGCTGCTGGTCACGGGGGCGTCCAACGAACGGATCGCCGCGACCCTGGGCATCACCGGGCGCACCGTCGAGGCCCATGTCGACCACCTGCGGGCGAAGCTCGACGCACCGTCCCGCACCGCCGCGGCCGCGCGGGCCCTGCGGCTGGGGCTGTTCGTGCCCTGCCCGCCGAACGTCCGTCCCGGGGCACCCAGCTCGCCCGCCGACCCGCCCGGGCGACCGACGTCATGACCGTGGGGAACCCGGACCGCGACGCTCTGCGGCTGGACCTGGCCCGGATCGCCATCGCCCCGGGCGACCTGCAGGAGCGGGCAGCGGCGGTGCTGGCAGCGGTGGGACGGGTGCTGCCCTACGACGCCGCCTGGTTGGCCGTCCGCGACCCCGAGGGGCGCCGGCACATCCCGCTGGCCACCGCCGGCCACGCCGAGCCGCTGCGCCAGTACTTCCAGACCCCGGAGGCCGACGCCGAGGTCGAGCAACTCGGTCTCCACCGCTCCCGGCCGCCCATGCTGGCCAGCGAGATCCCGGTCCCCCTGTCCGAGCTGCACGCCTGGGCGGACCATCTGCTGCCGGCCGGCTTCCGCGGCGGCCTGGCCGCCGGGCTGTTCACCCCGGCCGGACGGCACGTGGGCTTCCTCAGCCTGCTCACCGAGGACTCGACGCAACTCAGCCGCACCCACCTGGCGGCCGTCGCCGCGGTGACCGAGGTCGTCGCACACGGGCTGGACCGGGCCCGGGAGATCGCCGCGTCCGCCCGGATCGTCAACGCGGCCAGTGCCGGCGTCGTGCTCACCCGCGGTGGGGACCCTCTGCCCCTCCCCGGGCTGCCCGACCACCGCCTGCTGGCACCCGGCGCGCCGATCCTCGCCGCTGCCGCCCAGGAGCTCGCCGACAGCGACACCTACATCACCTTCCTCGCCCCCACCATCGCGACCGGGGACGACGGGCTGGTGCGGGTCACCGCGCTGGACTGCGCCCGCCCGACGCTGGACCACCTGCGCGCGGCGGTGCTCCTGTCCCCACCCGGGGACCTGCACGGTCTCACCACCCTGGACCTGCGCGTGCTCGGGCACCTGGCCGCGGGAGCGACCCGGACCCTGGACATCGCAGCGGCACTACAGGTCGGCGAGCGCACCGTGGCCGACGCCATCCGCGCCACCCTCCTCGCGCTCGGGGCCTCGGACCTGACCGCCGCCACCGTGCACGCACTGCGCATCGGGCTGCGGATCCCGCCGCAGCTGGCCGCTCCCACCGGAGCCACGCCAGGCCCGGGGCGGCGCAGCTGACCAGGTGTTCGAGCCCGGCCGGCGCGGGAACTGACGACCGTGCCCTTCGCCTCCTCCGCCCTCACCGTGCGCCGGGTGTCCGACGAACTCTGGGAGGTGGTCGAGCCACTGGTCTACCGCGGCAGGCGGGACGTCTTCGTCGTCCCGGCCGGCTTCCGCACCGACTTCGCCTCCGTGCCCCGGGTCGCGGTGTGGCTGATCCCCCGGTTCGGGCGGTACACGCTGGCCGCGGTGCTGCACGACTGGCTCGTCACCGAGGGCATCGCCGGGAGGGCGGTCTCCTCGCGCGACGCCGACGGCCTGTTCCGCCGGGTGCTGCGGGAACTCGGCGTCCCGCCGGTGCGCCGCTGGCTGATGTGGACCGGCGCCCGCTGGGGCGCACTGGTCACCCCGGTGCGCCGGGCAGGCTGGTGGCGGGACGCGCCCGGGGTGCTGGTGCTGTCGGCGCTGGCCGCGCCGGTCGTCGTCCCGCCCGCCCTGGCCATCACCGTGGCGCTGGCGGTCTACACGGTCGTCGAGTCCGCGGTCACCGCGCTGGTGCCGGGCGGGGACCGGCGCGGTGACCGGGGCATGCGGTTGTGAGCCGGCGCCGCAGACGCCGAGAGGCCGCGACCCCGGGGCGGGGGCCGCGGCCTCTCGGCGTCGGACGACGGGGGTCAGCTCAGCGCGCTGCCGGCCCTCCACGCGTCCCAGGAGATGGCCCAGTCGTAGATGTCACCGTCAGCAGCGGTGAGCATCCCGCCGACGGAGTTCACGACCTCGACGACGTCCCCGGGCTGGGAGAAGTCGTAGAACCACTGCGCCCGCTCGGTGGAGAGGTTGATGCAGCCGTGGGAGACGTTGGACGAGCCCTGCTGGTCCAGCGACCATGGGGCGGCGTGCACGAACTCACCGTTGTTGGAGATGCGGGTCGCGTACTGGACGTCGGTCCGGTACCCGCCGGGCGCGTCCACGGCCAGCCCGAAGGTGGAGGAGTCCATGGTGATGTCGGCGAACTTCTCCAGGACGACGTGCGCACCGTTGTGTGTCGGGTTGGTGTTGCTGCCCGCGCTCATCGGATAGCTCTGCACCATCTGGTCGCTGCTGTAGACCGTCATCGTGTGCGCTGCGGCGTCGGCGACCGAGACGTGCTTGTCGCCGACGGAGAAGGAGACCGTGCGGTTCTTCTCGCCCCAGACGCCCTCACCGAAGTCCACGCCGTAGAGCTGGGCGTCCAGGGTCACCTTGCTGTTGGCCGGCCAGTAGGTGGACGGACGGAAGTGCACCTCATCGTTCCGCACCCAGTTCCAGACACCGTCGGTCGGCGTGGAGCTGGTCACGGTGAGGTGGCTCTCGACGGCGGCCTTGTCGGCCACCGGCTGGTCGAAGAACACCCGGATCGGCATGCCCACCCCGACGGTGGTGCCGTCCAGCGGGCCGATGCCCGGCGTGGACAGGGTCGTCGGCGTCACCGTGGTGAAGGTGGACGTGGCGGTCGCCTCGTCCGCGTCGGCGTTGGTCGCCGTGGCGGTGACCGTGTAGGCGGTGCCGTAGGCGAGCTGGGTGTCCGGCGTCCAGACCACCGTCGTCGGGGCGCCGGCCGCGGGTGCGGCGCTGCCCGTCGCGGGTGCGGCGCTGCCCGTCGCGGGTGCGGCGCTGCCCGTCGC
>JAOPVN010000358.1 GCA_025966175.1 Modestobacter sp.
CGGGATCGCCTTCTCCAGCGTCTGCAGATCGGCGAGCAGGAGCTCGGTGTTGATCGTCTCGATGTCGTCGGCCGGGCTGACCTTGCCGTCGACGTGCACGACGTCGGGGTCGGTGAACACCCGGATCACCTGGCAGATCGCGTCGCTCTCGCGGATGTTGGCCAGGAACTTGTTGCCCAGCCCGGCGCCCTCGCTGGCGCCGCGCACGATGCCGGCGATGTCCACGAACGACACGGTCGCCGGGATGATCTTCTGGCTCCCGAAGATCTCCGCGAGCGTCGCCAGTCGGGGGTCGGGGACGCCCACGACGCCGACGTAGGGCTCGATGGTCGCGAAAGGGTAGTTCGCCGCGAGCACGTCGTTCTTGGTCAGGGCGTTGAAGAGGGTCGACTTGCCGACGTTGGGCAGGCCGACGATCCCGATGGTGAGGCTCACGGGCACTGAGGTTACGTGCCGCCGGACCGTCGCCCGGTCGCGTGCACCCCACCCCGTCCGGATGAGGGGGCGCTCCAGTTCCGCGGCCGGGACGCCGACGACTGACGTGGACCAGTCGAAGGGACGTGCCATGGGGAAGACCCGCACCGACGCCGAGCAGCAGATCGCCGAGCTGCTCCGGACGGCGAAGAAGTCGTTGCACCTGTCGGTGGCGTTCCTGTCCCGGCTCGACGGCACCACCCAGCACCTCGAGGTCGTCGAGTCCTCGGTGCCCTTCCTCTTCCAGGAGGGCGTCACCCAGGTGCAGGAGACCACCCTGTGCCAGGCGATCCTGGACAAGAAGCTGCCTGCGGTGATCCCGAACCTCAAGGACTTCCCGGCGGCCATGGCGCTGCCCGCGGCGCGGATGCCGCGCATCCGCAGCTACGTCTCGGTGCCGGTCACCCTCTCCGACGGGTCGCTGTACGGGACGTTCTGCGCGGCCGGTCTCACCTCGGACAAGGACCTCACCAAGCGCGACAAGGCACTGATGGACGTCCTCGCCTCGGCCGCCTCGGTGATCATCGAGCCCGAGGTCCGCGCGCAGGAGCGCCGGACGGAGATCGAGGACCGTCTCGCGCCCCTCATGGCCGACGGCGGACCGGTCGTCGCACTGCAGCCGATCGTCGACCTCGCCACGGGCGACCGCGTGGGCGCCGAGGCGCTGAGCCGCTTCCCGGCCGACTGGGGCATGGCGCCGGACGTCGTCTTCGGACAGGCGCACAGCATCGGGCTCGGGCACCGGCTGGAGCTGCTCGCCCTCGAGCGGGCCGCCGAGCACCTGGACCACGTCGGCGGCTACGTCGCCATGAACGTCTCACCGGCCACCCTGCTGACGGCGGAGTGCGGCGACCTCCTGAGCCGGCTCCCCCTGCACCGGGTGCTCCTGGAGTTGTCGGAACACGACCAGGTCGAGGACTACGGCGCCCTGAATGCCGCGCTGCGGCCTTTCCGCGCCGAGGGCATGCGACTGGCGATCGACGACGTCGGTGCGGGGTTCTCCTCGCTGCGGCACATCGTCGTGACCTCTCCCGACGTCATCAAGATCGACCGCAGCATCGTCACCGGCCTCAACTCCGATCCGGTGCTCACCAAGCTCGTGCAGTCCCTCGTCGAGTTCGGGCACGGCTGCCGGGTCCGGGTGGTCGCGGAGGGCGTGGAGACCGCCGGTGAGGCCGCGGCGCTGCGCACGCTCGGGGTCGACTACGGCCAGGGCTGGCACTACGGGCGCCCGGGGCCTCCGGAGGCGTTGAGCGAGGCGCAGTCCCTGCGCATCCCGGTGCCGCGGGTGAGCCCGACGGAGCTGCTGTCCTCCTGAGTCAGCCTGCGGCGTCGGTGGCCCGCCGCGGCCGCTCGGCGCGGCGGTGCGGATGTGGTTTCGCCCCGTACATGGCGCGGTCCGCGCGACCGATGAGCTCGTCGGCGGTGTCCCCCGGCCGGCCGACGGCGATGCCGACGCTGACGCCGATCGAGAGCTCACCCTCCGGGCCGAGGAACGGCGCGCGGACGCGCTCGGCGACCCGGTCGGCCAGACCGGTCAGGTCCTCGTCCGGCCGGCCGGCGCAGAGGATCACGAATTCGTCGCCACCGAACCGGGACACCAGCTCCCCCGGCCCGGCCACCTCGGCCAGCCGGAGCGCGACCTCGGCGAGCAACCGGTCGCCGACGGCGTGGCCGTGCTCGTCGTTGACCACCTTGAAGCCGTCGAGGTCGCAGAACAGCAGCGCACAGGCAGACCCTTCGGCGAGGCGGGCCCGCAGGGCGTCGAACAGCGCGCCGCGGTTGGCCAGGCCGGTCAGCAGGTCGGTCTGGGCGCGCAGGTGCAGCTGCGCCTCTCGCCGGCGGTCGTCGGTGACGTCCACGCCGACGCAGCCGACCGCGTAGGGCACGTCCGCCGCGTTCCTGAGGACGGTGTTGCGCAGCGCCACCTGACGGCGCTCCCCGTCGGCGGTCAGCCATTCGCCCTCCTGCGGGTACGCGGTCCCGCTGGCCATGGCCCGGGCGACGGCGTCGCGCGCCAGCTCCTGGTGCTCCGGGACGACCAAGACCTCCCAGAACCGGCTGCCGACCAGCTGCTCGGCGGAGCGGCCGCTGAACCGCTGGACCGCCGGATTGGCGAGCAGGATGCGGCCGTCGCCGTCCACGATGCAGACCAGGGCCTCGGTCGCTTCGACGAAGGCGGCCGTCAGCTCACCAGCGCGGTCGCGATGCTCGCTGGGCCTGCTCTGTGCCAACAACCGTGAACGCTCCCGACGGTCGCGGGGCGCACTGCTCTGTGCGCCCGGTTCCGGGACGATACGACGCGCTCGGCATCGACGCCCACCACTGAAAGTACGGCCTCGCGCGGATTCCGCCGGAGGTCTTCCGGCGAATTCCCGGCGGAGGGTCAGCCGGCGGCCAGCAGCGGGTAGTCGGTGTACCCCTCGGCGCCTGCGGCGTAGAACGTCGCCGGGTTCGGCAGGTTCTCCGGGTGGGCACCGGCCCACCGCTCGACCAGGTCGGGGTTGGCGAGCGCCAGCCGACCGACGGCCACGGCCTCGGCGTGCGCGTTGTCGATCAAGTGCACGGCCTCCTCACGGGTGGTGACCGTTCCGAAGCCGCTGTTGGCGATCAACGGACCGTCGAAGCGTCGGCGCAGCTCCTGCACCAGTTCCCCGGCGGGCTCGCGGTGGAGAATGCTCAGGTAGGCCAGGCCGAGCGGGCGCAGGCCGTCCATCAGGGCGCCGTAGGTGGCGCGCAGGTCGGCGGGGTCGGTCTCCAGCGCGTCCTGGATGTTGTGCTCGGGGGAGATCCGGAACCCGACCCGGCCGGCGCCGATCGCCGCGGACACCGCGGTCGCCACCTCGATGGCCAGCCGCGCCCGGTTCTCCGGCGAACCGCCGTAGACGTCGTCGCGCTGGTTGGACGCCGGGGACAGGAACTCGTGCAGCAGGTAGCCGTTGGCGCCGTGCAGCTCGACGCCGTCCAGGCCGGCCTCGATGGCGCGCCTCGACGCGGCGACGAAGTCGTCGACGACGCCGCGCGCCTCCTCGGTGGTCAGCGCGTGCGGCACCGGATAGGCCTGCTTGCCCTTCTCGGTGTGGCCCGCGCCGTCGATCGCGATCGCGCTGGGGGCGACGACCCGGCGCCCGCCGTTGACGTCGGGGTGCGTGACCCGGCCGCCGTGCATGACCTGCAGGACCATGCGGCCGCCGCGGGCGTGCACGGCGTCGGCCACCCGGCGCCAGCCCTCGACCTGCTCGTCGGTGACGATGCCGGGCTGGCCGACGAACGCCTGGCCCTCGTGGGTCGGGTAGGTGCCCTCGCTGATGATCAGGCCGACGCTGGCGCGCTGGGCGTAGTGGTCGACGACGATGTCGCCGGGGACGCCGGCGGAGCCGGACCGCATGCGGGTCAGCGGCGCCATGACGACGCGGTTGGCGAGCTCGATGTCGCCGAGCGTGACGGGGGAGAACAAGTCCATGCCGGCTACAAGGACGTTGCGCGCTCGACCATTCCGGAACGACGGCGACTGGGACGGCCGTCACTCCCGGGTTCTCGGCGAACCGGGTGGAGCGCGGACGTGGGCACCGGCGGCGTTCAGCCGGTCCCCACCGCGGAGGTCGCCGACCCGGCGTCGAGGTCACCTCGGTCGGATCCGGCGGGTTCGCCACCGACCGGGGCGGCGCCTCCGCCCGGCACGCCATCGCGACGGCGGACCACGAGTCGCGGCTGGCCGAGTGGCGGGCGCGGGAGCAGGCTCCCGTCGCCGCGCACGGCCACCAGGGCTGACCGACCGGGCAGGGCGTCAGACCGCGAGGACGGCGTCCCGCTCGGCCGCGCCGACCAGCCGGGCGTACCGGCCGTCCCGCTCGACCAGTGCCTCGTGGGTGCCCTGCTCGACGACCGTCCCGGCATGCAGGACGGCGATCCGGTCGGCGTCGCGGACCGTGGACAGCCGGTGGGCGATCGTGATCGTCGTCCGGCCGCGGCTGGCCTCGTCGAGGGCGGCCTGCACGGCGCGCTCGGTCTCGTTGTCCAGCGCGCTGGTCGCCTCGTCGAGCACCAGCACGCGGGGGTCGCGCAGCAGCGTGCGGGCGATCGCCAGCCGCTGCTTCTCCCCACCGGAGAACCGGTGGCCGCGGGCGCCGACGACGGTGTCGTAGCCGGCCGGCAGTGCGGCGATGAGGTCGTGCACCTGGGCGCGGCGGGCGGCGTCGACCATCTCGGCGACCGTGGCGTCGGGCCGGGCGTGCCGCAGGTTCTCCCGTATGGTGCCGTGCAGAAGGTAGGTCTCCAGCGACACGACGCCGACGACGCGGGCCAGGTCGGCCAGGGTCACGTCCCGGACGTCGACCCCGTCGATGGTCACCCGGCCGGTGGTCGGGTCGTTGAGCCGCGCGACCAGCGAGGCCAGCGTGCTCTTACCCGACCCGGTCTCCCCTACCAGCGCCAGCGTCGCGCCGGCGGGCACGGTCAGGTCGACGTCGTCCAGGGCCGGGCGGTGGCCGTCGGGGTACCGGAAGCCGACGGCGGAGAACCGCACCTCACCGCGCACCGTCGCGGGGTCCAGCCGCACCGGGTGCGCCGGGTCGCCGATGTCGACGGGCAGGTCGAGGTACTCGAACACCCGGCTGAACAGCGCCATGGAGGACGTCAGCGACACGCCGATGTCCAGCAGCCCCATCAGCGGGCGGAACAGGGTGCCCTGCAGCGCGGTGAAGGCGACCAGCGTGCCGATCGTCATCCCCCCGGACGTCGCGGGCAGCCCGGCGGCCAGGTAGATCAGCGCCGGGATGCCGGCGAACACGATGCTCATCGTCGCCATCCGCCACCGGCCGGCCAGCTGCGAGCGCACCTCGAGGCCGACCAGTTCGTCGGAGGTGCCGGCGAAGCGCTGTGACTGGGCCGGACCGGCGCCGAGGGTCTTGCCCAGCAGCACGCCGCTGACGCTCAGCCCCTCCTCCACCTGGGAGTGCAGGTCGGCCAGGTGCCGCTGTCGTTGCGCGGTGATGGCCTGGCGCATCCGGGCGACCTTGCGGGTCAGCGCGATCGCCGGCGGCAGGACGACGAGGGACAGCAGCGACAGCCGCCAGCTCAGCGCGGCCATGGCGACCGCCGTCCCGATCACGGTGGTGGTGTTGGAGGCCGCGGAGGTCGCCGTCGAGGTGACCACCGACTGCATGCCGCCCACGTCGTTCATCAGCCGGGACTGGACCTCGCCGCCCCTGGTGCGGGTGAAGAAGCCCAGCGACTGGCGCTGCAGGTGGGTGAAGACCGCCGTCCGCAGGCCGTGCATGACGTGCTGGCCGACGGTGGTCGACAGCCAGGTCTGCAGCACGCCGAGGACGGCGGTGACCGCGGTGACGGCGACCATGCCGGCGACCGCCCAGGCCAGCAGTGGGACGTCCTGGCGGGGCAGGGCCTCGTCGATGACCAGCCGGACGAGGAACGGCGTGGCGAGCGCGATGGTCGAGGAGGCCACGATGAGGGCGACGACGAGGGCGAGCTGCCAGCGATGGGGGCCGAACAGTGCGGCCACCCGGCTCCAGCGGACGGGCGAGCGCTCCAGCTGGGCGAGGTCGGCCGGGTCGGGACGCCCGCCCGAGCGGCCGCCCCTGCGGCCTGGGTCCAGATCGTCGATGACGACCACCTCATTCCGTTCCGATGTGCTGAGGTTACCTCACGGTGTGGTAACCGCACAGTCCTCGCTACGATTCCCCGGTGACCGACGACGCGACGGGGATGCTCGGCGACCTGGTCATGCGGGTCGCGCGAACCCAGCGCCGGCGGTGGCGTGAGGCCCTCGCGCCATGGGACCTGTCACCGCACCAGGCCCGGGCGCTGCGGGTGGTGAGCGAGCGGGACGGCGTCCGGTTGTCCGATCTGGCCCAGGCGCTGCGGATCGCGCCGCGGTCGGCGACCGAGGTGGCCGACGGGCTGCAGGAGCGCGGGTTGGTGGAGCGGGCCGCCGACCCCGGTGACCGCCGCGCGGTGGTGCTCACGCCCACCGCGGCCGGCCGCCGGGTACAGCGCGAGGTGGACGACGCCCGCGCCGCCGACTCCCACGAGCTGTTCGCCCGGCTCTCCGCCCAGGACCGTGCCGAGCTGGCCCGGATCCTGCGCACACTCACCGACTGACCATCGCTGCACTTCCCCCGTCCGGGGGTGTCCGGCCACGACCCCGGCCCGCGGGCTCCAGCCCGTCGCCCGACCTGCCGATGCCTGGTCGACGACGAGGGAGGCTCGACGATGGCCAAGAAGCGTTCAGAGGCCGAGCAGCAGATCGCCGACCTGCTCCGGACGGCGAAGAAGTCCCTACGGCTCAGCGTGGCGTTCCTCAGCCGGCTCGACGGCACCACCCAGCACCTGGAGGTGGTCGAGAGTTCCATCCCGTTCCTGTTCCAGGAGGGCCATCAGGAGCAGCAGGACCGGACGCTCTGCCAGGCCATCCTCGACCGCAGGCTGCCCCCGGTCATCCCCGATCTGAAGGCCTTTCCCGAGGCGATGAAACTGCCCGCGGCCACGATGCCGCGCCTGCGCAGTTTCGTCTCGGTGCCCGTCGTGCTCAGCGACGGCGCCCTCTACGGGACCTTCTGCGCAGCCGGGCTGACCACGGACAAGGGCCTCACCGAGCGCGACAAGGCGCTGATGGACGTGTTGGCCTCCGCGGCCGCGGTGATCATCGAGCCCCAGGTGCGGGCCCAGGAGCTCCGCACCGAGATCGGGGCCCGCATCGATCCCGTGGTCGCCGCCGGTGGGCCGGTCGTGGTCCTGCAACCCATCGTCGACCTGGCCACCGGCGACCGGGTGGGCGCGGAGGCACTGAGCCGCTTCCCGGCCGAGTGGGGCAAGGCCCCGGACGTCTGCTTCGCGGAGGCGCACAGCATCGGCCGCGGACACGAGCTGGAGCTGCTCGCCCTGGAACGTGCCGCTGCGCACCTGCCCCGGGTGGAGGGCTACATCGCGATGAACGTCTCCCCCGCCACCCTGCTGCGCCCGGAGTGCGGCGAACTGCTCGCGCGGCTCCCGCTGGACCGGGTGCTGCTCGAGCTGTCCGAACACGACCAGGTGGAGGACTACGCCGCCCTGAACGCCGTGCTCGCGCCCTTGCGGGCCGCCGGGATGCGCCTGGCGATCGACGACGTGGGTGCGGGCTTCTCCTCGCTGCGGCACATCGTGGTCACGTCCCCGGACGTGATCAAGATCGACCGGAGCATCGTCAGCGGGCTGGACACCGATCCGGTGCTGGCCACCCTGGTCCGGTCGCTGGTCGAGTTCGGCCACGCATGCCAGCTGCGCGTCGTCGCCGAGGGGGTCGAGACCGCCGCGGAGGCGGCCGCGCTCCGCACGCTGGGCGTCGACTACGGGCAGGGCTGGCACCACGGCCGCCCCGGCAGCCCCGACCTGCTCACCGCGGTGCCCGCCGCCCGCGTCCCGGGGCAGGAGCTACAGCCCACTCGCTGACCCGGCCGAGGCAGGCTCACCCGCCGCGTCGTCGGCGCCCACGACGTTCTCCTGCCGGCGTGGGGACCGCCGCCAGACGACCAGCCCGACGACGACCACCACCGCGACGAGCGCCGCACTGACCTCGCCGAGCACCCCCTGCACCGCGGCGTAGGACTGACCGGCGAAGAAGCCGAGCAGCACCACACCGACACCCCACACGAGACCGCCGGCCGCGTTGAAGGCCAGGAACCGCCCGTAGGGCATCCGGCTCGACCCCGCCAGCGCCGGCATGACCGCGCGCAGGAAGGCGGTCGCCCGGCCCAGGAACACCGCCCAGCCACCCCGCTCGCGCAGGAACCGCTGCGCGCCCCCGATCCGTTGCTGGTGGCGGCGCAGCGGGCGCGAGCGCAGCAGCCGCGGCCCCAGGTGCCGGCCGACCTCGTAGCCCACGGTGTCGCCGAGGATCGCCGTGGCCACCACGACGACCATCAGCACGGCCAGCGAGACCCGGCCGGTGGCGGCGAGGACGCCGCCGATCAGCACCGCTGTCTCCCCCGGCAGGACGAAGCCGACGAACAGCGCCGCCTCGGCGAAGACCAGCAGCGCGATCACGACCAGCGCGAGCGGGCCGGAGACCGCCGTCAGCCAGTCGACCACACCGCTCACGTGCGGCGCCCGGGCTGCTCGACGCCGATCACGCCCCGACCGTAGTCGCGGGCCGCACCGAGCGGGGTCCTACCTGAGGAGACCCTCAGGAAGTGACCAGGCAGAACGGGTGGCCGGCCGGGTCCAGCATCACCCGGACGTCGTCCTGCGGCTGGAACTCGGCCGCCGTCGCCCCCAGCGACTGGGCGAAGGCGGTGGCGTCCACCAGGTCGTCGACCTGCACGTCCAGGTGCACCTGCATCCGCGGGTCGCCGGGCCCGGCCGGCCAGACCGGCGGCACGTGGTCCGGCTCCAGCTGGAAGGACAGCCCCGGACCGCCCGGGCGGAGGGTCACCCACTCCGGGTCGTCGGTCCCGATCGGCCAGTCCAGCAACGCGGCGTAGAACCGCGCCAGGCCCCGGGGGTCCGGGGTGTCGAGCACGGTTGCGGTCAGCGACATCCGCGGGCGATCGGGCACCGGGGCGCTCAGCGGTTCTCCTGGATGTATTTCTCCGGGTCCTTGTCGCGGATCGGGATGCCCGAGTAGTGCTTCGCCTCGTAGGTCAGGAACTGCACGGCGATGTCGTGGCGGGTCTGCAGATCGGCGTGGTGGCGGAAGTCGAGGAGGTCCTCGCGCTCCTCCTCGGCCATGTGGTCGTCGTTGGCCTTGCGCGCCTCCCAGACCGCCGTCCACCAGGCGTCGGTCCCGACCTGGTGTGCCCCGGCGGCCCGGACCGCGTCACGGATCTCGTTGTGGTCCTTGATCGCGTCCTCGACCTCGTCATCGACATCACCCTCCGGATTGCCCTTCCCGAGCCGGAGGAGCCTCGGGTAGAAGTACTTCTCCTCCCCCTCGGCGTGCACCTCGAGGAAGACCCCCAGGCGCGCCCACACGGCGCCGAGGGCCTCGGTGTCGTCGCGGGGCATCTCGTCCAGCAGCGCGAACATGCGCCGCTGCTCGTGGTGCTGCTCCAGGATGATCTCGGTGATGTCCACGAGGCGAGGATCCTCCCGCGCACGGCGCCTCGCGCGCGGACTTCCGCCTGAGTTATCTCACCGCTAAGGTTTCTGGTCATGAGCGCGCGCCGGGTCCGCATCGGGATCGACACCGGAGGCACGTTCACCGACGTCGTCGCCGTCGACGAGGAGACCGGCGAGGTCGCCACCACCAAGACCCCGTCGACGCCGAGCGACCCGGCCGACGGCTTCCTCGCCGGCGTGCAGAAGGTGCTCGACCAGCTCGGCCTGGACGGCAGCGCCATCACCGCGGTCAGCCACGGGACGACGGTCGCCACCAACCAGCTGCTCGAGGGCAAGCTCGACCGGATCGGCTTCATCACCACCGAGGGCTACGAGTCGGTGCTGGAGATCGCCCGCCAGTCGGTGCCCGACGGCTACGGGAACAGCTACTTCTGGGTCAAGCCGCCGCGGATCGTCCCCGCCGACCTGGTGCGCACCGTGCGCGGCCGGCTCGACGTCACCGGCACCGAGGTGCGCCCCTTCGACCGGGACGACGCCGTCGCGGCCGCCCGGTTCTTCAAGGACGCCGGGATCACCACCGTCGGCGTCTGCTTCCTGCACTCCTACGCCAACGACGAGCACGAGCGGGCGATGCTCGACGTGCTCCACGTGGAACACCCGGACGCGGTCGTCAGCATCTCCAGCCAGGTGCTGCGGGAGTACCGCGAGTACGAGCGGTCGGTCACCACGCTGGTCGACGCCGCGGTGAAGCCGAAGGTCGGCGCCTACGTCACCAACATCCGCCGCCGGCTGGACGAGATCGCCCCCGACGTCCCCTTCTACGTGATGAAGAGCAACGGCGGCGTGCTGAGCGCCGCCGAGGTGGTCAACCAGCCGATCACCACGATGCTGTCCGGCCCGGCCGCCGGCGCGCTGGGCGCGGCGCTGATCGCCGGAACGGCGGGCTTCGGCCGGGTGCTCACCTGCGACGGCGGCGGGACGTCGACCGACGTCACCGTGGTCATCGACGGCGAGCCGACCCTGACCACCGAGGGCTCGGTCGGCGACTACCCGTCCAAGATCCCGATGATCGACGTGGTCACCGTGGGCGCGGGCGGCGGCTCGATCGCCTGGCTGTCCCCGGAGGGCTCGCTCAAGGTGGGGCCGAAGTCGGCCGGTGCCGACCCGGGCCCGATCTGTTACGCCAACGGCGGCGATCAGCCGACCGTCACCGACGCGCACGTCGTCCTCGGCCGGATCCCTCCGCACCTGCTGGGCGGAGAGATCCCGCTGTCGGTCGACGCCGCCCACGCCGGCCTGGAGCGCCTCGGTGGGCAGCTCGGCATGTCGGTCGAGCAGTTGGCCACCGGGATCCTGGAGATCTCCGCGTGGAACCAGGCCAACGCGCTGCGGCAGGTGACCGTCGCCCGCGGGCTGGACGTCCGCGACTTCACGCTCACCACGTTCGGCGGCTCCGGCTCACTGCTGGCCTGCCGGCTGATGGACGTCCTCGGCCTCCCCCGCACGCTGGTGCCGCCGAACCCGGGCAACGTGAGCGCGTTCGGGCTGCTGACCGTCGACGTCCGCAACGACTACGTGCAGACCATGGTGTCCCGGCATGCGGAGCTGCAGGCCGAGGCGGTGACCAGCGCGTTCGCGGCCCTGGAGGGCCAGGCCGCGGCCGCGCTGGACGAGGAGGGCTTCGCCCGGGACCAGCAGCGGATGCAGCGCACCGCCGACCTGCGCTACGTCGGCCAGGCCTTCGAGGTGCGGGTGCCGGTCGGTGACGGCGATCTGGACGCCGCCGCGCTGGACGCCGTCGGCACCGCGTTCCACGCCGCCCACCACCAGCTCTACGGCTACGACTTCGCCGCCGACCCGCGGCAGGCCGTGGAGTGGGTGAACCTGCGGGTGAGCGGGATCGGGCCGATCCGCCGTCCCGACGTGGTCGAGCTCAAGCCGAAGGACGGCGGGGTGGACCGGTCCGTCACCGGCAGCCGTCGGGTCTTCTTCGACGACTGGATGGACGCGCCGTTGCACTGGCGGCCGGACCTCGCGCCCGGCGACGTCGTCGTCGGCCCGGCGATCGTCGAGGAGTTCGGCTCGACCGTCCCGGTGCACCCCGGCTTCGTCGCGACCGTCGACCGGTTCGGCAACCTGCTGCTCACGAAGGAGACCGCCCAGTGACCGCCGTTCAGCGCCAAAATGGCCATTTTGGCGCTGCGGGGGGCGCGCCGACGGCTGACCCGGTCCTGGTCGAGATCGTCGCCGGCACGCTGGCCGCGATCGAGAAGGAGGTCGAGACGTCGATCGGGCGCACCTCGCGCTCGCCGATGATCCGCGACGCCCACGACTTCCGCGCCGGCATCCACGACCGGCAGCTGCGCAAGCTCACCGGCCGCTCCTACTCGGCGCTGGTGCACCCGGTCGTGCGCGACCACCCGATCCCGACGATGAACCCCGGCGACGTCTTCTTCCACAACGACGTCTACCTGTCCGAGGGCGGGATCGGGCACCTGCCCGACCTGTGCGTGACGGTGCCGGTGTTCGCCGCCGCGGCCGACGGGACGCCGGAGGTGGTCGCCTTCATCCAGGCGTTCGGCCACCACGACGACATCGGCGGTGCGGTGCCCGGGTCGATGCCGTCGGCGGCCACCAGCGTGTTCGAGGAGGGCCTGATGGTCCCCCCGATCAAGCTGTGGGACCGCGGCGTCCGCAACGAGGCCGCGCTGACGATCATGACCCGCAACTCGCGGATGCCCGACTCGCTCGCCGCCGACCTGGACGCCGAGTGCTCGGCCTGCCTGGCCGGCGCCCGGCGGCTCGGGGAGCTCTTCGACCGCTACGGCGTCGAGGCGGTGGAGGCCTGCTTCGAGGCGATCCTGACCAGCTCGACCGACGTGTACCGGCGGGAGATCCTCTCCCAGATCCCCGACGGCACCTACGTCTGGGAGGACTACGCCGAGCACGACGGGGTGGAGGAGCCGCAGCTGCACCGGCAGCGGATCACGCTGACCATGGACTCCACGAAGGACGTCCCGCTGGTCATCGACTTCACCGGGACCGGCCCGCAGGCCAAGGGCCCGATCAACCACTGCGGCGACTACGCCGACGGCAACTTCCTGAAGAAGTGGCTGGCGCCGATCCTGCGGAACCTGGCCGCGACCCCGGAACGGATGGCGCAGCTCGACGTCAACGAGGGCGTCGTCCCGCTGATCGAGATGCGCTTCCCGGAGAAGGGCACGCTGCTCACCCCGATCTTCCCGGCCCCCACCAACGCCCGGACGTTCGTGATCCTGCGGCTGCTGGGCGTGCTGGCCGGGGTGCTGGCGAAGGCGACCGGCGGCCGGATGCCCGCCGACCAGGAGACGATCCGCTACACCGGCGTCTACGGCACCGACGCGAACGGCGAGCCCTACCTGATGCGCGAGGTGCTGGGCGGCGGCTCGGGCGGGCGGTACTACGCCGACGGCGAGGACACCATCCACGTCGTCCCGGACTCGCGGAACCTGCCCAGCGAGTTCACCGAGTCGCGCTTTCCGCTGCGGGTGGAGCGGCTCGGCCTGGCGGTCGACTCGGGTGGCCCGGGACGGTACCGGGGCGGCTGCGGCTACGAGAAGCACATCCGCGTGCTGCGGGACGCGCACTTCATGTCGATCGCCGACCGCTCGATCCTCGCCTGCTGGGGCGTGAAAGGCGGCAAGGCGGGCAAGCCGTTCCAGATCACCGTCGACCCGGGCGGTCCGAACGAGCACGAGGTGGATGCGCTCGCCGACGCCGAGCCGCTGACCGCCGGCACCGTCGTCCGGATCCGGACGACGGGCGGCGGCGGCTGGGGCGATCCGCTGGACCGGCCGGTCGAGGAGGTACTGCGGGACATCGCGTGGCGCAAGGTCTCGGTGGCCGGGGCGCAGGAGGACTACGGCGTCGTGGTGACCGACGACGGCACCGCGGACGAGGAGGCGACGTCGGCGCTGCGCGAGAAGGTGCGGGCCGCCCGCACCGGCGAGGAACCGTTCTTCGACCGCGGCCCCGGCTACGCGACCCTGTCCGGTGGCGCGGCCTTCAACGAGTTCGACGTCCTCTGAACCGGTGACCGCGGACCGTCGTGCTCTGCTTCCCGTGGGGGAGCAGAGCACGACGTTCCACGCAACACCTCCGGGGCGGCGCCCCTCTCCCAGGTGACCGAGTCAGGGCTCGGGAGCGGCTCGGCCGACGCCGTCCGGGCCATCGCCTGGGCCAGCACCTTCAGGCGCATCCGCGCCATCCGGGCGGAGAGGCCCGCGAAGAGGCGCAGCACCCCGCGCGGGCGGGCGGCCGCGTGACGGAGCGTCAGTCGGGTCGCGGCTCCGTCGTCCTCGAGCTCCACGCGCAGCCACTCGGTGTGCCCTCGGTTCGGACAGCGCGCCTCCCACTCGACGACCCGGTGGGTGGCGACCAGGCCGGGGTCGTCGGGCCGGTCGAGCGTGCGGGCCAGCGCGTCCAGCGTCTCCACCGTGTCGACACCCAGGAAGCCCACCTCGGCCACCTCGCCGTGGCCTGCCCGGTCACGCCGAGCGCGTCCGCGATGGCCGGCCAGGAGTGGCCGGCGTCCAGGGCTGCCTGGACCTGCTGGAGCTCCAGGGCGTCCACCAGGCGACGCAGCGCGACCGGGCGCTCGCGAACGGCGGCCGGCGAGGGCGGCACGGCGACGCCTGAGCTCGCCGCTTCCCCACCGAGAGGCGACGACGAGCATTCCGCCTCAGCAGGCGCCCTCGCGCACCTGACCCGGTGCGGCGAACTCGAGCCGGATGCCGGCGCCGCGCGAGATGAGCACGGCGACGCCGGTGTCCCGGTTCCACGTCGCCGGCAGCAGCAGGTACTGGTCACCGGCCCGGCGCACCAGCCGCAGTCCGTCGTAGCGGAAGCGGTAGGCCGCGTCAGGGTCGGCACACCGCACCTCGGTGACGCCGGGAACGACCAGACTCAGGCTCCGCTCGCTGTAGAGCACCGCCTCCGGCACGCCCGGGAGCGCCCGGTGCAGCGTGCTCGCCCCGCCGGTGCCGACGCCGAACGCATAGCCCCCGGCCGCCCAGAACAGCCCGATGCTGACCAGCAGGAAGGCCGCGGCCCACTCGGCGAGGCCGCCCCCGGCCGGGCGCCGTCCCGCCACCGGCGACTCGAGCCGGACCAACCGGACGGCGTAGAGCGACAGCACCACGCCGAGGGCCAGCCCCAGGCCGCCGGTGGGCGAGTTGACCCCGAGGACGGCACCGTCGGTGAAGAGGTCGACGAAGGCCAGGGTCATCAGCCCGGCCCCGACCGTGCCGGCCGCCGGGACCAGCACCCGGAGGACCCTGCGGCGCGCACCGTCGGGCATCCGCGTCAGCAGCAGCCGGTTCAGCCAGAGCGCGACGAGCGCCAGCGAACAGGCGACCGAGATCGGGACGAACAGCCCGTCCACCCCGGCCACCAGGACATCGTTCGTGCTGAGATCGAGGACCGTCGCATTGACGTGGAAGTAGCGGTAGTACCCGGCGCCTCGACTCCGCCCGAAGTAGAACAGCAGCCCGGTGAGCAGGGACGTCGGAGCGACGATCGCCCCGACGACCTTGAGCACCCGCGGCAGGGCGTCCCGTGCGCCGAGCTCCTCGACCGGCAACGCATCCCGCTCGGGGACGTCGGGCCGACGGCCGTCAGCCGCCCGCACGTCCTGCGGGCGCCGATCCGCTCCGGCGTCCGGTCGCGCCCCGGTCGTCGTCATCGGGACGACGGAGTGCTGCCCGGGGCCGCCACCGGCACCTACTGGGTGTCGACGGGGGTCTCTCCGGCCCCGTCGTCCACCGTGCCGTCGTCCACCGTGCCGTCGTCCGGGTCCTCCGCCGGCGATCCCGCGGCCTCCTCGACCGTGCAGTCCACGTGCGCGGTGACCGTGGCGCCCACCTGGAAGAAGCCGTTCCGCGCGGGCGGGTCGTAGACGATGTCCGACCGGTCCGGAATGAGGCAGGCGTCCACCCCGCCCAGGTCGTCAGGGTCGCCGGCGCTGACCACGGGCTCCTGGAGGGCGCAGACGCCGTCGGCACACGTGTTCGCCGCGTCGTCGCGCAGCACGCTGAACGGAACGCCTCCCTCCTCGAAGACGGCGACGTCACCGGGAGCTCCGGGGTTGCCGCCGCCCTCGACGTCCACCTCGCCGGCGTCCCCGCCGCCGGGCGCACCGGGATTGCCCGGCTGCTCCCCGTCGCGGGCGGACCCGGTTCCCGTGGCGTGCGAGGCGTCCTCGCCGCCGCCCTCCGTCGACGACGAGATCCCGGTGGTCTCGGCGGCCACCTGCTCGACCTCCGGGGTGCCACCACCGCCACACGCGGCCAGCGCGAGGGCGAGCGCGGGAACGGTGAGCAGACGGGAGAGCGAGCGGCTGGTCATGGGACCTCCTGCGGCCGAAGGCCGCGAGGACCTACGGTTCCCCCGCGCCCGACACCGGTCAAGGGACCTGTGAGCGCCTTCGGGATGCAGTGGCCGCGCTCAGGCGCGCGGACGGCGGAACCAGGAAGAGCGTCGGCGTGGCGGCGGCTCCGCCTGCCGAGGAGGCGCGGGCGGTGCCGGCGGCCGGTTCTCCCGCCACCACGCCACGAGCGACTCGACGTCGGCCAGGCCGGGAACGGGCGAATAGCGGCTCTCCTGCGGCCGGCGCCAGAAGGCCTGCACGCGCGCGTTGTAGTCCTCCGCCAGCGCCCGCACCTGCGCCTCGGAGGTCAGCCGCTCCGCCCGGGCGGGCAGCTCGTCGCGCTCCCGCCGCAGGGCCAGCCCCGGCGGGTGCATCGCCGCGGTGTCCTCGCCTTCCCGCCGGGCCTTGGCCAGGGCCCAGTCGTAGGCCGTCTCCTCCCGGTCCAGCCCCGGCAGCGGCTTTCCCGCGCCGGGCAGGTGGTCGAAGTCGCCGCGGGCGATGCTGCGGGTGATCTGGCTGTCGACCCACGTCTCGAACGACATCCCCGGCGGCTTGCGCTCGGTCATCACCGTCGATGGTCGCACCGCTCTGCCAGGCTCGCGGCATGCGGACGACGAGCAGCCGAGAGGTCTATCGCAATCCTTGGATCCGGGTGCGGGAGGACGAACTGGTGCACGAGGACGGTTCCACCGGGCTCTACGGCGTGGTCGAGCGGGAGGACTTCGGTCTGGTCGTCCCCGTGGAGCGGGACGGCTTCTGGTTGGTCGAGCAGTTCCGCTACCCGCTGGGCCGGCGGTGCTGGGAGTTCCCCCAGGGCACGTGGAGCCACGGAGGCGCCGGATCGGCGGAGGACCTGGCGCGGGCCGAGCTCGCCGAGGAGACCGGCCTGCGCGCAGCCGAGCTGCGCCACCTCGGTCACCTCGACCTCGCCCCCGGGCTGTCCACCCAGCAGTTCGACGTCTGGCTGGCCACCGGCCTGACCGCCGGTCCCACCGCCCGGGAGGCCACCGAGGCGGACATGGCGCAGCAGTTCGTTCCCGAGACCGAGCTGCGGCGCATGATCCGGGACGGCGAGTTCACCGACGCGCCGTCGCTGGCCGCCTTCAGCCTGCTGCTCCTGGAGCGGTCGTGACGGTGCGGGGTGTGCCGGTGCCGATCGTCACCCGTCTGCTGACCCTGGAGGACGCCCCCGCGCTGGCCGGCCTGCTGCAGCGCAACCAGGCGTTCCTCGCACCGTGGGAGCCGATCCGGCCGGCGAACTGGTGCACTCCCGAGGGCCAGCGGCAGGCACTGCACGACGTCCTCGCTCTGCACGCCCAGGGGCTGGCCCTGCCGCACGCCGTGCTGGACCACGACGGCGCGGTCGCCGGCCGGATCACGCTGACCGGCATCGCCCGGGGAGCGTTCCTGTCGGCCTCACTGGGCTACTGGGTCAGCCAGGATCGCAACGGCCGGGGACTGGCGACCGCCGCCGTCGGGAGGATGAAGTCCATCGCCTTCGGCGAGCTGGGGCTGCACCGGATCGAGGCGGGGACGCTGGAGCACAACGCGGCGTCCCAGCGCGTGCTGCGGCGCAACGGATTCGTCCGGTTCGGCTTCGCGCCCCGATACGTGCGCATCGCCGGCCGGTGGCAGGACCACGTCCTCTTCCAGGTGCTCGACGAGGACGAGCCGGTCGACGTGACCGACACCGCACACCCTTCCCTCACGTAAGGGTCGGGTGTGCGGCAGACTCGACCGGGACCGCGCTCTGCGCCCGGCGTCGGAACCGACGTCGCCTTCCGCGCCTGACGGCCCCCTTCCGAGAACCGGTGACATGTCCCGCCTGCCGACCGCTCCGCGTCCGACCCGTCCCACCTGGCTGACGCCGAAGGTCCTCCGTACCGAGGTCCTCGCCGGGCTCGTCGTCGCCCTGGCGCTCATCCCCGAGGCGATCAGCTTCTCGATCCTGGCCGGCGT
>JAOPVN010000216.1 GCA_025966175.1 Modestobacter sp.
GGCCCGATCCGCGGGGACTGGGATGAGGAATGGACCGGGTGGTGGGGCCCCGAACCGCCGTACCACGCGCCGGTGTTCGTCCTGAGCCATCACGGACATGACCCGATCCAGCTGGATGGCGGGACCCCCTTCCACTTCGTCACCGAGGGCTTCGACGCGGCCTACTCCGCAGCGTGCCAGGCCGCCGGGGACAACGGCGTGGACATCGCCGGTGGGGCCTCGACCGTCCGACAGGCACTGATCGCCGGCGTGATCGACGAGCTCACCCTCGACATCGCACCGGTCCTGCTCGGTTCGGGCGAGCGCATCTTCGACGGGGTTGAATCCTTCGGCTTCGAACCCGCCGAGGTGCTTCACTCACCGCTGACCACCCACATCCGCTATCGCCGCGTCAGCTAACTCCGCAGGCGCTGCCGGCCTTCGGGCGTGGTCGGGACGAGGTGCGCCTCGGAGAAGTCGCCGTCGCAGAACTGTGTCCGCGCCGGTGTGGGCGGACCGGTCGGCCGCGCTCGGCGGCTGCCTGACGTGCGGCGAGGGCATCGCGGTAGGCGGTGAGGTCGGCCCGGGCCCGGTCGCTGCTGCCATCGCGTGCGGCCAGGCCGGTGTCCAGCAGGGCGACAGCGGCGGGCAGGTCGCCGGTGCCGACCACCGCGCGGGCGCGGCGGTGCACCAGCCGTGGTTCGACCAGGCCGAGCCGGTCGGATCACCCGAAGAGATGGACCCGTCCATCACCCTTGTTTGCCGTACTCAGGGTGGCGTGAGTTCGGCAGCAAGGGGTGAAACAGGTCGGCAAGTCCTCCGCGCCCCTCCGGACGCCGGGGCGCAACGGACGCCTACGCCGGATGCGGGCCAGGCACTACGGGCGGACCCGTCGCGATCACGTCGAACACCCACCGAGCGCCGGCTCGCCGGCGTGAGGCCTAGCTGCCGGCGGGTTCGGTGGGCACGGCGTCGAGCTCGACACTGCGCGCGCGTGGGCGCCGCACGGGCACTGACGGCGGCGATCGCCTCTGGCTGGCTGAGCCGCGTGCCGCCGGCGAACAGTTCGTCGAAGCGGCCCGCTCCGAGCGCCCGACGGACCTGGTCGACCAGGTCGCTCTCCGGGGGTGGCGCCGGCCAGGCCCGCAACCCGGCCCGCCGACGCAGCCCCTCGGCCCCCCCGCGAGCAACGCCGCCCGCTCGGCAGCGGCCGGGGACCACCGGCGCTGCTCTTGGCGGCAGGAGCCACGCGGTCGGCGGTGAACCGTTCACTGAGCAGCACCGCCAGGTCGTCGCGGAGCAGCCGGCCCAGCTCCGCCGCCGTGCTGAAGCGCCGATAGGACGCCTGCTCACCGATCCGCTGCAGCAGGTCGGCGAGCCGAGGATCGCGTGCCGGCGCCGGCGTCTTCACGTACAGCTGCCGCGGCCGCCCGCCGAACAGGTCGAACTCGTCCTGCAGCCCCGAGATCTGCATGCCCGGGGCGACCCAGCCGTAACGCTGCCAGTACAGCCCGACGAACACGTCGCTCTGCGCCAGATAGGCCCGGTAGAGCTCCCGCGGCGGGTGCGGCCGGGCGCCGAGCTCGAACATCACCGGCGTCAGCCGCAGCGCGGCCACGGCGCGCTCGACCGCCCGCCGCTCGGCGGCCAGCTCATCCAGCGTGGAGCTGACGAACACCCGCAGCCGCTGGTCGGGCGTCCGGATCACCACGCCCCCCGTCCGGGTGTCGGTCACCGCTACCGGTCGGGGTGGAACTCCGGGACCGGGCCCCTCATGACCGAACATCGTCGCACCGCGGACACGCCTCCTGCAGACACGTGTGAGCGCCGACCGCCGGAACACAGCACAGCGCAACGGGGCCGCCGCCATCACGCAGGAACATCGTCATGCCCACGTCCTTGCCGCGCCGCTCGGTCGGAAGCTCCACCGAGGTCGCGGGGCCGATCAACCATCTCCCTCCCGCGCCGGGCCGAGCTTGCGTCGGGCGGCCGGGCCGCTGTCGGTGTTGTCCTGACGGCTACCCGGGCCCGGGGGAGCGGTGAGGGGCAGGGCCACGTTCATGGTGGTGCCGACGCCGGGCGGGCTGTGCAGCCAGAGGCGGCCGCCGAGGGCTTCGACGCGGTCGGTGAGCCCGACCAGGCCGGTGCCGCCGGTGGGGTCGGCGCCGCCGCGGCCGTCGTCGCGGACGCGGATCCGCAGTGATTCGGCCTCGGCGGCGAGCCGGACGTCGATCACGGTGGCCTGCGCGTGCTTGGCGGCGTTGGTCAGCGCCTCGGCGGTCACGTAGTAAGCGGCGAGCTCGACCGGCTCGGGCAGCCACCCGTCGACCGTGATGTCGAGGCGGACGGGGACGGCGGAGCGGCGGGCCAGGGTCTTCAGCGCCGGGCGCAGCCCGCCCTCGGCGAGGATCGCCGGGTGCAGGCCGCGGGCGATCTCGCGCAGCTCGTCCAGCACCCCGGTCAGCCCGTCGGCCACGACGTTCATCTGGGCTCTCAGCTCGCCGGCCTCGGCCGGCGGGGCTGCCTGCGCGGTGCTGCGGAGCTGCAGGGCCAGGGAGACCAGCCGCTGCTGGGCGCCGTCGTGCAGATCCCGCTCGATGCGGCGGCGGGTGGTGTCGGCGGCGGCCACGATCCGGGCGCGGGAGCCGGTCAGCGCGGCCTGGGCCTCGGCGTTCGCCAGGGCGGTGGCGACCAGGTCGGTGAAGGCGGCCAGCGGCCCCTCGATGTCCACCCGGTGCGGCTGCTCGGAGGCGGACGCCACCATCATGAGGCCCCACAGCCGCCCCGCCACGCTGATCGGCACACCGACGATCGAGCGCATGCCCCGCTCCCGGGCAAGGGTGGCAGCCTCGCCGCTGGCGTCGGCGTAGTCGTCGACCCGTGCCGGCTGGCCGGTCCGGAACACCAGCGTGGTCACGTTCCGGCCGCCGAGTGCCATCCGGGCGCCGACCGGGACACGGGAGGCATCACCTCTGCTGTCCCAGCCGCCGACGACCGTGGCCGTGCCGTCCGCGTCGTACCGGCTCAGGGCGGTGGATTCGGCGCAGAGGACGCGGCCGACCTCGGCGGTGACCGCGGCGAACACCTCCTCCGCCGGCGCCGCCCGCGCCACCAAGGTCGCCACCCGCCGCAGCGCCGCCTGCTCCTCGGCGTGGTCCCGGAGCTCCACACGCGCCTGGGCGTTGGCGATCGCGGTCGCGGCCAGCTCGGTGAACCCGGCCGTCCGCGCCTCGGTGTCGGTCGGCAGCCCCTCCGCGCGTCCGGACGCCACGGCCATGACGCCCCACAGCCGGCCCTCGACGCTGATCGGCACGCCGACCGCCGAGCGGAACCCGTACCCGCGGGCGGCGTCGGCGATCGGGCCGGAGGCATCGGTGTAGTAGTCGATCCGCGCCGGCCGGCTCGTCTGGACCACCAGCGACACGACGTTCCGGCCGCCGAGGAGCACCCGGGTGCCGACGGGGAAGGCCACGGCGTCGCCGGTACTGCTCCATGCCCCGACGGACACCTGGGTGCCGTTCGGCTCGCACCGGCTCAGGATCGTGAAGTCGACCTCCAGCAGCCGCCCGACCTCGGCGGTGACCGCGGCGAACACCTCCTCGGCCGGGGCCGCGCGGGCGACCAGCGTCGCCACCCGCCGCAGCGCGGCCTGCTCCTCGGCGAACCCGCGCAGCTCCACCCGGGCCTGCGCGTTGGCGATGGCGGTGGCGACCAGCTCGGTGAACCCGGCCAGCCGCGCCTCCGTGCCGGCCGGCAGCGGCTCGTCTCGCGTGTACGCCACGAGGATGAGGCCCCACGGCCGGCCCTCGACGCTGATCGGCACGCCCACCGACGAGCGGAAGCCCCAGTCCCGGGCGCCGGTGTTCCCGATCGTGCCCGAGACGTCGGCGTAGGCATCCAGGCGTGCCGGCCGGCCCGTTCTGAGCACCAGGGTGCTCACGTTCCGGCCGCCGAGCCGAAACCGCCTGCCGACCGGGCTCGGCGCGGCGGCGCCGGTGCTGGTCCACGTGCCGACGACCGTGACCGCGTCGTCCGGGTCGGACCGGATCAGGACCGCGTAGTCGACCTCCAGCAACCGACCGACCTCCGCCGCCACCGCGGCGAACACCGCAGCGGGCGGCGCCGCCTGGGCGACGAGCGTCGCGACCCGGCGCAGCGCGGCCTGCTCCTCAGCGATCCGCTCACTCAGCCCGACAGCCGTCAGGACCTCCGCCCCGGCACCCTCGCCGCCTCATCACACGTCCACCGGTACCCCAGCGTGCTCGCAGCGAGGAGGCCGATCAAGGACCAGCCCGGCGACCACGCGACACCACCAGCCGAGGGGCCGGCGCCATCGCGCCGCGGCGGGGCGAGCGGCCCGGCCGCGGACAGCCTCCACCGGCAAGGAAGCGAAGCGGCCACAGGCAGCGGCGCCGCGACCACCGCGCGTTGATCAGGTCGGGCCGGACCCCACGCCGCCGTCCGCACCTGCGACGGGAGGGATCTCCCACCCGGATCGCACCTTGCTGCCGTACTCGGGGTGGCGGGGTACGGCTGGCAAAGGTGATGAATCCGGCTGTCGCCAGGCAGCTCCTGGCTGACGGCCGGGTCGCCGTGGCGCGTCACGAAGGCTGCGGCTGCGGCTGCGGCAGTGCGCAGCCGGGGCCGGCCGGCCGGACGCGCCCCTGCAGGTGCCGAGGGGGGGCTCGCCGGAGCCGCTGCCCCTGGCACCCCCCCGGGCGGCCCATGAGGTGAGCAACCTGCTTGCGCGGCAAGCCATCTTCCGCATCAGCTCATTGCGGAGGATCGCGATGCTGGTTGGCGTCATCGATTGGTCCTCTTGGTCGCGGAGGGGCGACAGTGGTGTGCGTCGAACGGGGGGAGACGGCAGGCAGCACAGGGAGTGCCATGACCATCCGCATCAGCCTCACGCAGCCTGAGACCTTCGACGCCGGAGGAGCCACCTTCAGAGTGCTCGATGACGGCAGCTCCACCTCGGGACGCATCGGCGTCGTCGAGGGCCAGCTCGCCCCCGGCTGGGCAGGACCGCCGCAGCACCTCCACCGGGAACACGACGAGACCTTCTTCGTCCTCACCGGGGTCGTCCGCTTCACCAGCGGCACCGACTCCCTGGTCGCTGCCCCCGGGCAGCTCGTGACCGCGCCCATCGGCGACCCGCACACCTTCGCCAACGCCGACGATCAGGCGCCGTCCAGCCTGCTGTTCACCGTCACCCCCCAGCGCTACATCGACTACTTCCGGGAGCTGTCCCAGCTGACCCCCGGGACGGACGGTCGTCTCGACCCGGCAGAAATCGTCGCCGTCATGGCTCGTTATGCCACGGAGCCCTACCGGCCACAGCCCTGACAGTGGACGCCGGACCGGCCGCGTCCTGGGTGCCCTTCTCGATGACGTCGAAGAAGGCATCGCCCTCCGGTACGTGGCTGATCATCGCGATCGTCAGCCGCGGCATGTCGCTGCTGCTCGCGGTGTTCGGCGCACCGCCGCTGCTGCTGCACGCCGCGGTGCCCCACCGGGAGCGCCGGCGCTGCGCCCACCCATCTCGTTCTCGGGGACCTGAAGATCGGTGTTCCTCCCGTTGTGTGCGCGGCCCCGGTCCGGGTCCTCCCAGGCGGCTCGGTTGAGCAGCCAGGGCCTGGGTTCGGCACTGGCCTGGGCGTGGTGATGACCGAGCGGCCCGCTGAGCGGTGCAGCGGGCCGGGAGGCCGGCGCCGGCGGAGGCAGGTCTCACCGGCGCCGGCGGCTCAGCTGTTCTTCGGGAAGCCGAGGTTGAGCCCGCCGTGGCTGGGGTCCAGCCAGCGGGAGGTGACGACCTTGCCGCGGGTGAAGAACTGCACGCCCTCGGTGCCGTGGGCGTGCGAGTCGCCGAACAGGGAGTTCTTCCAGCCGCCGAAGGAGTAGTAGGCCAT
>JAOPVN010000376.1 GCA_025966175.1 Modestobacter sp.
TCCGCGAGCTGGGCGACGTCTTCGTCGCGCACGGCTTCCTCGACGACCGCGAGGACCTCTTCTACCTGCACCGCAACGAGATCTACTCGGCGCTCTACGACCTGAACATCGGCTGGGCCACCGGCACGGAGGCGCGCGGCGTCACCTACTGGCGCCCCGAGGTCGAGAACCGCAAGCGCATCCGCGAGGTGCTGAAGGCGAACCCGCCGGTGCCGGCTCTGGGCATCCCGCCGGAGTTCATCACCGAGCCGCTCACCGTGATGCTCTGGGGCATCACCCAGGAGTCTGTGCAGGATTGGCTCGGGGTCGACGGCCAGGACGGCGGGGAGCTGCGCGGCGTCGCCGCGTCTGCCGGCAAGGCGACCGGCCGGGCCCGGGTGATCATCGACCCGGAGCAGCTGCACGAGGTCGAGGACGGCGACATCCTGGTCTGCCGGATCACCGCCCCCAGCTGGGCCCCGGTGTTCTCCCGGCTCTCGGCGGCAGTCTCCGACGTCGGCGGGATCATGGCCCACACCGCGATCGTCTGCCGCGAGTACGGCCTGCCGGCGGTTGTCGGCACCGGCTTCGCCACGACGTCGATCCGTACCGGTCAGCTCATCGAGGTCGACGGCACCACCGGCGTCGTCCGCATCCTGGAGGACGTTCCCGCATGACCACCGAGACCTCTCCGCTCGTCCTCTGGATCGACCAGCCCGAGGCGGTCGGCAGCCGCCTGCTCGGCGGCAAGTTCGGCAGCCTCGCCGAGATGACCGCCGCCGGCTTCGCCGTCCCGGGCGGCTTCGGCATCACCACCACCGCGTACCGGCACTTCCTCTCCGCCGCCGGCCTGACCGAGCGGGCCGGGCAGGTGCGCGCCCAGGCGGCCGGCGCCGACCTGGCCACGGTGCAGGCGCTCAGCGCCGAGTTCACCGCGGCGATCGAGGCGGCGCCGCTCCCGGCCGACCTGGAGACCGCCGTCCGTGAGGCCTACGCCGAGCTCGAACGCCGCACCGGGCTGGCGGACCTGCCGGTGGCCGTGCGCTCCAGCGGTGAGTCCGAGGACCTGGCCGGGGCCAGCTTCGCCGGGCAGTACGACACCTTCCTGTGGGTCCGTGGGATCGAGGAGGTCCTCCGGCGGGTGCGCAGCTGCTGGGCGGGCATGTTCGGCGCCGCGGTGCTCACCTACCGGCCCGACTCCGACCCCGCGGCGGCGCTCGCCGACCACGGCATCTGCGTCGGCATCCAGCAGATGGTCGAGGCCCGCTCGGCGGGCGTCATGTTCACCCTCGACCCGGTCACCGGGGACCGCTCCAAGGTCGTGATCGAGGGCGCCTGGGGCCTGGGCGAGGGCGTCGTCAGCGGCGGCATCACCCCCAGCCGCTACGTGGTGGACAAGGTCACCTTCGAGATCAGCAAGCGCGACGTCGCCCACCAGGAGCTCCAGTACGGCTTCGACACCGCGCTCGCCGCCGTCGGCCTCGTGCCGGTGCCGACCGAGCTGCAGGACGCCCCCTGCCTGACAGAGGAGCACGTCGCGGCGCTGGCGCAGCTGGCCAAGCGGATCGAGAAGCAGCGCGGGGCCCCGCAGGACATCGAGTGGGCGGTCGGCCAGGCCGGGAACGTGCACGTCCTGCAGGTGCGCCCCGAGACCGTCTGGAGCAACCGGCAGGCCGCGCAGCTGGTGACCGAGCGCAAGTCGGCCGTGAGCCACGTGCTCGCCCGCTTCGCCGGCGTCGGCGTCGTGGGCGGCCCGGGCGCCGGTTCCGGCGCCTCGTGAAGCCGGCAGTCTTCGCCTACCACCGGCCGACCTCCGTCGCCGAGGCGGTCGCCCACCTCGCCGACCACGAGGGCACGGCCCGGGTGCTGGCCGGTGGCCAGAGCCTCGTGCCGATGCTGAACATGCGGCTCTGGCGGCCCAGCGCGCTCGTCGACATCAACGAGGTCGACGAACTCGACGACATCCGGGTCGACGGCGACCGGACCGAGCTGGGGGCGCTGGTCCGCTACGCGACCCTGGAGCGCTCCGCGGTGGTCGCGGAGCGGCTGCCGCTGATCTCCCGGATCGTCCGGCACATCGGCGACCGTCAGGTGCGCAACCGCGGCACGGTCGGCGGGGCGCTGGTACAGGGCGACCCGACCGGTGAGTTCCCGCTGGCCTGCCTGGTGCTGGGCGCGGTGGTCACCGCCACCGGGCCGGGCGGGACCCGCCGGATCCCGCTGTCGGAGCTGTACGTCGGCTCCTACGCCACGTCGCTCGAGCTGGACGAGCTCGTCACCGGCGTGGAGCTGCCGCGCCACCCCCAGCACATCGCCTTTGCCGAGCTCTGCCGCAAGCACAACGACTTCGCCGTCGTCAGCGCGGTGGCCACCGGCGACCGGGACGACGACGGCCGGTGGCACGACGTGCGGATCGCGCTCGGCGGCGTGGCCGACAGCCCGGTCCTCGCGGTCGACGCGGGAGCGGCGCTGGAGGGCACGCAGCTCACCGACGCCGACCTGGCCGCGGCCGGGCGGGCGGCGCTGCAGGTCATCGACCCACCCACCGACGTCCGGGCCTCGGCCGAGTACCGCCGCCACCTGGTGCCGGTCTACGTGCGCCGGGTGCTCACCGAGCTCCGGGCAGCAGGTGCGTCATCCCCCCAGGGCGCCGGCCCGACCGACCAGACCAGCAGTGCAGGAGGAGGACAACCGTGAAGTTGCGCGAGGAGTTCGAGGTCGCCGAACCGGTGGCGTCGGTGTGGACGTTCTTCGAGTCGCCCGAGGCCGTGGCCCAGTGCGTGCCCGGCGTCGAGCAGCTCACCGTGGTCACCCCGGACGACATCGACGTCCGGCTCACCCAGAGCATCGGGCCGATGACCGCCACCTTCGCGGCCACGGTGAAGATCGTCGAGCGGGTCCCGGAGAAGCTCATCGCGTTCACCGCGACCGGCAAGACCGTCCGTGGAGCCATGGGCAACGTGCGGGCCACGGTGACCGTGCAGCTCGAGCCCGTCGGGGACCGCACCGTGGTGCTGGTCGAGGGCGACGTCGCGCTGGCCGGCGCGCTGGGCAGTGTGGGCCAGAAGGTCGTGGCCAAGCAGGCCGGCAAGGTCACCGCGCAGTTCTCCCGGAACCTGGAGACCGCGCTCGGTGGCGGGGATCTGTCCCGGCC
>JAOPVN010000377.1 GCA_025966175.1 Modestobacter sp.
TTGGCACTCTCGTTCAATCAACCAAAGGAACCCAATGACCCAATCCACAAAGGACCAGGCCAAGGGGGATTTGTTACTTGGCACTGACTTTCGGCACGCTGTTGAGTTCTCAAGGAGCGGACGCGCACGTTCCCCGACCAATTACTTGGCCGTTCTTCGTGGCGGTGATTTCCACTGTACACCAAGTTCCGCAGCAGTTGAACCTCGAGGGTTCCATCCGGCGGTTTCCCAGGCCTTGCGACCCGGTCCGTTCTCGCTTGGTGCATGGAGAACGATACACGCCCTCAGAGGGGCTCTGCAGGGGGGTCCCCGTCATCCCTCTTCGCAGCGCCAGGAACGCTGCTGAGCTGGGAGAACTCGGCTCAGGCCACGCCGCGGGGGCGGAACTGGACGCTCACCCGCGGGCCCACTGCCTTCGTCGTCTTGGGGATGCAGTGCTCCCACGTGCGCTGGCAGGAGCCGCCCATGACGACCAGGTCGCCGTGACCCAGCGGGAACCGCAGGCTCTCGCCACCGCCGACCGGCCGCAGGAGCAGGGGGCGTGGCGACCCGAAGGAGACGATCGCGACCATCGTGTCCTCCGTGCGACTGCGGCCGATCCGGTCGCCGTGCCAGGCCACGCTGTCGCGGCCGTCCCGGTACAGGCACATGCCGGCGGACACGAAGGGCTCGCCGAGCTCCGGCGCGTAGTACCCGTTCAGGTCGCGCCGGGCGTCGGTGAGGGTGTGGTGCGGGAGCGTCTCCTCTCCCCCGTACCAGCGCAGCAGTCGCGGGACGGCGACCTCGCGGTCGTACATCTGCCGCCGGTCCTCACGCCAGCCGATGTCCCCGAGCAGCACGTCCAGGACGTGGCCGGACCCCTCGATCCAGCCCGGGAGGTGGTCGACCCAGGCACCGCGGGACAGCGCGTGCCGGGTGACCCGCCCGGCGAGCGGGTTGAGCGCGGCCTCCTCGGCGACGTCCCACATGGACGGCTGGTGCGCGAGCGACATGGCCGAACGCTACCGCAGGTTTCGCACAGGTGTTCGAAAACCTGTGGAAAACCAGGCCCCGCGCCCCTCGGCCTTCCCTGCAGGGGCCCGCCGCGAGCGTGCGAGCGGTGGGGGGCAGGGAAGGCCTCTTTCAGGCAGACAGCGCCAGCACGAACGGCAGCACCGAGGCGGCACCGGCCAGGCGCAGCTCCCGGCCGGCGACGGTCATCGTCCAGCGGGAGTCGGCGAGGTCGTCGACGAGCAGGACCGGGGCATCGCCGAGTTCCGCCAGGCGAGCCCGCAGCTCGGCCCCCACCACGATCCGCTGCCACACCGCGGCCAACCGGAACGCGCTGTTCCCACCGGGCCCACCGCTGGGACCGCCGTGGGCGAGGTCGAGGGCGCCCAGGTACGGCAGCCGCCCGACCCGGGCGAGACCCTCCGCCACACCTGTGATCAACGCGGGGCGCCGTCGTGAGGGCATGGCGACGACGGCACCGGGCCGCTGCGCCCAGTCCCACGCACCGAGCACCCGGGCGCAGGCCTTCATCAGCTCCTCGTCCGGCGGCGCGTCGGACGGCAGTCCCGGCCGGATCACCCGGTGGGACACATCGAAGGCGGCGTCCGGGTCCTCCTCGATCGACGGCGCCTGAAGGTCGTCGGCCAGCGTGGCCACGCCACCGACGCCGTCGTCCCCGAGCAGGGTGCGCAGGCGCTGACCCCAGCCCAGGTCGGTCAGCCGGGCCACCGCCCGCCCGGTCTCCACCTGCTCGGAGGCGACGATCTTGCCCTTCACCTCCACGCCCAGCCGATCGGCACCGGTCGGCCACTGCGCCCGCGAAGCCAGCTCGACCCCGGGGCGGTCCAGTCGCGCCGAGGCGGCCTGGCTCGCCCCGGCCGGGATGTCGGTGGGGTACCAGGGGCCGGTGCACACGTCGCAGCGCCCGCACGGCGCGGCGGTCGGGTCGTCCAAGGCCTCCTGCAGGAAGGCCATCCGGCACTCGGCGGTGTCGACCGGCCTGACGTAGGCGAGCATCGCGCGCTGCTCGGCTTCCCGGGTCGCCGTGACCCGCGCGTACCGGTCGGCGTCGTAGACCCAGGGGACACCGGTCGAGCGCCAGCCGCCCTGCACCCGCTCCACGGCACCGTCGACGGCGAGCACCTTCAGCAGCAGTTCCAGCCGAGACCGGCGGACGTCGGCGACCGTCTCCAGCCGCGCCACCGACCAGGCCTTGCCGTCGGCCATCGCGGTGAGCACGGCGGCGGCGTGGTCCTCCCGCGGCATGGACGAGGTGGCGAACCACTGCCAGATGGCGAGGTCCTCCGGACCCGGGAGCAGCAGCACGTCGGCGTGGGCGACCGCGCGGCCGGCGCGGCCCACCTGCTGGTAGTAGCTGACCGGGGACGACGGCGCCCCCAGGTGGACGACGAAGCCCAGGTCGGGCTTGTCGAAGCCCATCCCCAGCGCCGAGGTGGCCACCAGCGCCTTCACCCGGTTCTCCCGCAGCGCCTCCTCGGCGTCCTTGCGGTCGGCGTCGTCCAGCCGGCCGGTGTAGGCCCGCACCTCGTGGCCGGCGTCACGCAGCAGGGCCGCCGTCTCCTCGGCCGCGGCGACGGTGAGCGTGTAGACGATGCCGCTGCCCGGGAGATCGGTCAGGTGCGCGGCCAGCCAGGCCAGCCGGGCGCGGTCGGTGTCCAGCCGCAGCACGCCCAGCCGCAGCGAGTCGCGGGCCAACGGACCACGGACCGTGGTGACCTGCACGCCGCCGGCGCCCAGTTGCTCGGCGACGTCGGCGACCACGCGCTCGTTGGCGGTCGCCGTCGTCGCGAGCACCGGCGTACCGGCCGGCAGCTGGCCGAGCAGGTCGCGGATGCGCCGGTAGTCGGGGCGGAAGTCGTGGCCCCAGTCGGAGACGCAGTGCGCCTCGTCGACGACGAGCAGGCCGCACCGGGACACCAGCGCCGGCAGCTGCTCGTCGCGGAAGCGGGGGTTGGTCAGCCGCTCAGGGGAGACCAGCAGCACGTCGACGTCGTCGGCGGCCAGCCGGGCGTTGATGTCGTCCCACTCGGTCACGTTGGAGCTCGAGATCTCCACGGCCTTGATGCCGGCGCGCGCGGCGGCGGCCACCTGGTCGCGCATCAGCGCGAGCAGCGGGCTGACCAGCAGGGTGGGTCCGGCCCCGCGGCGGCGCAGCAGCGCGGTCGAGACGA
>JAOPVN010000416.1 GCA_025966175.1 Modestobacter sp.
GACGACCGCACGTCGCTGGCGGACGAGCTCCGCGAGCGGTACGACGGCGGTGAGAGCATCCGCTCGCTGGCGACCTCGACCAACCGCTCCTACGGGTTCGTCCACCGCCTGCTGTCGGAGTCGGGCGCGACCTTGCGCGGCCGGGGTGGCGCGAACCGGAACGCGAAGAAGACTGCGTGAGCGCTCCGCAGCAGAACGGGTGGGTGCGGACGACGCGGGACGGGGCCGTCCTCACCGTCACCCTGGACCGGGCCGACCAGCTCAACGCGCAGACCCCGGCCACCTGGGCGGCGCTGCGCGCCGTCGGGGACGGGCTGGACGACGACGTCCGGGTGGTCGTCGTCCGCGGCGAAGGGCGGTCGTTCTCGGCCGGCCTGGATCGCAGCCTCTTCACTTCTCAGCCCGGGTTGTCCGGCGGGTTGGGCGAGCTCGGGGCGATGCCCGCCGACCTGGCCCAGGAGCGGATCCGCGGCTACCAGGCGGCCTTCCGCTGGTTGCGCTCCCCGGGCGTCGTGTCGGTGGCTGCCGTCCAGGGGCATGCGATCGGGGCCGGCGCCCAGCTGGCGCTCGCCTGTGACCTGCGGGTCCTCGCATCGGACGCGCAGCTCCGGCTGCCCGAGGCCAGCCTTGGGCTGGTGCCCGACCTGACCGGCACCAGCACCCTGGTCGAGCTGGTCGGCTACAGCCGGGCGGTGGAGATCTGCCTGACGGGCCGGGCGGTCGGTGCCGCGGAGGCGGTCTCGATCGGGTTGGCCAACGTCGCCGTCCCCCTCGACCAGCTGGACGCGACCGTCGCCGACCTGACCGCCGCGCTGCTCGGCCCGGACGTCGGGGCCAGCCGGGAGACCCTCGCGCTGATCCGGTCCGCGGTGCGCAACGACCCCGAGCAGCAGGACGCGGCCGAGCGCGCCGCCCAGGTCCGTCGGCTCGGTGCGCTCGCCAGGAGAGACTGACCGTCGCGGAACAAGGCGACCACTCCTGCTGTTCCGCTGTTGATTACGTGGTTACAGCAGTAGGGGTCGCAGCAATGAGGTACGTGCCATGAGCTCACCGATGACCTCCATGGCCGCCATGCGGTCGTTCAGCCGCGACTCGTCCGTGACGTCCCGCGAGATCCCCAAGGGCACGGTGCGCCGGATCCTCGGCATCGCCGGGCCCTACCGGCGCGAGCTGATCGGGTTCCTGTCGCTGGTGGTCTTCTCCGCCGTGATCGGCGTGGTCACCCCGCTGCTCGCCGGGGACATCGTCAACCGGATCGCGAAGCTGACCGGGACGGCGGGGGACGTCGTCCGGATCGCGCTGTTCATCGCCGGTCTGGCCGTGCTCGATGCCGCCAGCTCGCTGGTCCAGCGCTGGTACTCCGCCCGGATCGGTGAGGGCGTCATCTACGACCTGCGAAGCCGGGTCTTCGAGCACGTCCAGCGGATGCCGGTCGCCTTCTTCACCCGCACCCAGACCGGGGCGCTGGTCAGCCGGCTCAACAACGACGTCATCGGTGCGCAGCGCGCGTTCACCTCGACGCTGTCCGGGGTGGTCTCCAACGTGATCGCCCTGGTGCTGACCGCCGGTGTCATGTTCAGCCTGTCCTGGCAGATCACCCTCCTCTCGATCGTGATGGTGCCGCTGTTCGTGCTGCCGGCCCAGCGGATCGGCAAGCGGCTGCAGGAGATCACCCGGGAGTCCTACGGGCTCAACGCGTCGATGAACGCGACGATGACCGAGCGGTTCAACGTGGCCGGAGCGCTGCTGGTCAAGCTGTTCGGGCGGCCGGAGGCGGAAGCGGAGTCCTTCCGCGGCCGGGCCTCCCGGGTCCGCGACATCGGCGTGCTGTCGGCGATGTACGGACGGGTCTTCTTCACCTCCCTCACCCTGGTCGCCGCACTGGCCACCGCGCTGGTCTACGGCCTGGGTGGGTGGCTGGCGTTCACCGGGTCGCTGTCGGCCGGGGACGTCGTCGCACTGGCGCTGCTGCTGTCCCGGCTCTACGGGCCGCTGACCGCGCTGGCCAACGTGCGGGTCGACGTGATGAGCGCGCTGGTCAGTTTCGACCGGGTCTTCGAGGTGCTCGATCTGCAGCCGATGATCGCCGAGGCGTCCGACGCGGTGCCGGTGCCGGCCGCGGACCGGTCGATCGCCTTCGATCACGTGTCGTTCCGCTACCCGTCGCCTGCGGACGTGTCGTTGGCGTCGCTCGAGGACGTCGCCGTCCCCGAGCAGCACGCGTCGACGGACGTGCTGCACGACGTGTCCTTCCGCGCCGAGCCCGGGCAGCTGATCGCCCTGGTGGGCACCTCGGGTGCCGGCAAGTCGACGATCGCGAGCCTGGTGTCCCGGCTCTACGACGTCACCGAGGGCGCGGTGCGGGTCGGTGGGGTCGACGTCCGGCAGGCCACCAGCGGTTCGCTGCGCGACGCGATCGGCGTCGTCAGCCAGGACTCACACCTCTTCCACGACACGATCGGTGCGAACCTGCGCTACGCGAAGCCGGAGGCGACCGAGGAGGAGCTGTGGTCGGCGCTGACCGGCGCCCGGATCGCTGCCCTGGTGCACTCGCTGCCCGACGGGCTGGACACCGTGGTCGGCGACCGCGGCTACCGGATGTCGGGTGGGGAGAAGCAGCGGCTGGCGATCGCCCGGGTGTTGCTCAAGGCGCCGGGGATCGTGATCCTGGACGAGGCGACGGCGCACCTGGACAGCGAGTCGGAGGTGGCGGTGCAGCACGCACTGGACGCCGCCCTGGCCGGCCGGACGTCGCTGGTCATCGCGCACCGGTTGTCGACCATCCGGGGTGCCGACCAGATCCTGGTCGTGGACGACGGCCGGATCGTCGAGCGCGGTACCCACGAGGAGCTGCTGGCCGCCGGAGGTCACTACGCGGACCTCTACCGCACCCAGTTCGCACCCGCCGAGGCCGGGCGGGGTCAGACCGCCGCCGTGTGACCGGCGCGTGGTCGGCCGGAGACGCTGGGTCGCGCCGCGCCCCGCAGCATGGTCTGCCGTGCGGCGACGTGGGACGTTGGGGACTGGCGACAACAGTCGCCAGACCTCCCCGAGAACAGGGTCTCCATGACCACTCAGATCAGGCAGTCCGTCGCCTCCGGCAAGCCCTACCCCGTGACGGCGCCTCCCGGCGGAGGCTCCGCCTCGCTGGACCTCTTCCTCGGCGACGCCGAGTTCACCATCGAGGGCGGCCTGCCGATCCGGGGGCACGGCGTCCGGCACGGGGACCTGGTCCGCTTTCACGAGAAGGACCACCTCGGCGGCAAGGACGTCCGGGTCTGGCTGGTCGCTCAGCGGGACGGCGCATTCATGGCGGAGAGCGTCTCGGCGTTCTGAGCCCGCCGGTCCGCCGGCCGGATTGTGCTCGTCGCGTCGCTGACGGTGACCGTTGCGCGCCGTCGTCGCCCGGACGCGGAGAACGCGCTGGCACGACGGCGCGGGGTCGGCGCTGCTCCAGAGCCGCGCACTAGCGTCACTCCTGACCCACACGCACCACCGGCAGGAGCAGTTCGTGAGCGCAGGCCATCCGCAGGACACCCAGATCCGGGCGCTCTACGCCCGCTTCCTCGCCGGGTGGAACCAGCGCAGCGGCGTCACCGTCTCCTCCGTCTTCGCCGACGACGGCGAGATGGTCGACCTCGACGGCACCCTGCGCAGCGGCCGGCTGACCATTGCCGCCGACATGCGGCGACTGTTCTCCGACCACGCCACCCCGACCTTCGTCGGTCTGGTCCGCTCGGTGCGTCGGCTGACCGAGGGCGTGGCCGTGCTGCACGCGGTCGCCGGCATGGTGCCGCCCGGTGCGGAGGCGCTGGAGCCGGCGCTGCACACGGTCCACGTCCTCACCGCGGTCGAGGACCGCGGTCGCTGGAAGATCGCCGTCCTGCAGAGCACCCCGGCCCGGTACGGCGGCCGGGCCGATGCCGTCGCCGCGCTCACCGCGGAGCTGGAGGCGGCCCGGTCGGAGCCGGCCCGATGACGGTGCTGACGACGGCGGAGCGGCTGCTGGCCGAGCCGGGGGACGTCGTCCTGCTCGATGTCCGCTGGGCGCTCGGCGACCCGCACGGGCACGAGCACTACCGCGCCGGTCACCTGCCGGGTGCGGTCTTCGTCGACCTCGAGACCGAGCTCTCTGCACCGGCGTCCGTGGCCGAGGGGCGCCATCCGCTCCCGTCGTTACAGGCGCTGCAGTCAGCGGCGCGGCGGTGGGGGCTCAAGCAGGACTCGAGGGTCGTCGTCTACGACGCCACCGGTGGCCTCGCGGCCGCCCGGGCCTGGTGGCTGCTGCGCTGGGGCGGGCTGGCCGACGTGACGATCCTGGACGGCGGGCTCGCGGCCTGGACCGCGGCCGGCGGGCAACTGGAGACCGGCGACGTCGAGCCCACGGCGGGGACCGCGACTCTCACCGGCGGCGGGATGCCGGTGCTGACCGCTGACGAGGCAGCGACGCTGGCCGACGGCGGCGGTGTGCTGCTCGACGCGCGGGCCGGTGAGCGGTACCGCGGTGAGGTCGAGCCGGTCGACCCGCGGGCAGGGCACGTGCCCGGAGCGGTCAGCGCGCCGACCGCGGAGAACCTGGACCCCGTCGGACAGTTCCGTACAGCGGCTGTACTCGGCGAGCGCTTTGCGGCCCTGGGCATCGAACCCGGGTCGAGGGTCGGGGTCTACTGCGGCTCCGGCGTGACCGCCGCGCACGAGGTGGCTGCGCTGGCGGAGGCCGGCATCCAGGCGGCGCTGTGGCCGGGCTCCTGGTCCCAGTGGTCCGCCGACCCCGCCCGCCCGGTGGCTACCGCGTAAGGACCCCGTCCTCCCCACCCTTCGCAAGCTCAGGGCGGTGCCCTGGACGGGGCCAGGGTCAGGCGGCGAGGGCGGCGTCGTAGCGGTCGAGCAGGACGGCGGCGATCCGCTCGTCGGGCAGCAATGGCGCCGTGACGCAATCGGCACCGGCACCCTGGAGCTTGTCGTGGAAGTGTCCCGGGGCCAGCAGATAGGCAGCGACCACCACCCGCTCCGCGCCGGCCTTCCGCGCAGCGGTGACGGCGTCGGCCACGGTGGGCTGCGCCGCCGATCCGTAGCCGGTGGTGACCGGCCCGGCCCAGTCCCGCTGCAGCAGGTCCGCGGTGCCCTCCACGTCGGCCACCGAGCGGGGGTCGCTCGAACCGGCGGCGGCGAGCACGATCGCGGTGTTCGGGTCCCGCCGGTCGGCGCCGGCGGTGACCAGCCGGTCGGTGAGGACGGCGACCAGTCGCTCGTCCGGCCCGAGCGGCCGAGCCGCGACGGCCGAGGGGTGCTCGGCGACGGCACCGGCGATGTCGACGTGCACGTGGTACCCGCCCGACAGCAGCAGCGGGACGACGACCGCGGGCGTGCCGGACGAGGCCAGGTCCCGGACGACGTCCACGACCGTCGGTGGCTGCACGTCCACGAACGCCGCCGTGGTCCGCAGTCCCGGGCGCAGCGCGCGGGCGGCCAGAGCCAGCTCACCGATCAGCCGGCGCCCGGTCGGATTGCGGGTGCCGTGGGCACAGGCGACGAGCACCGGGGAAGGCTCCATCAGAGAGCGCGGGTGACGCCGCCGTCGACGGAGAGCATCGTCCCCGTCACGTAGGACGCGGCGGGGGAGAGGGCGAACGCGGCGACCGCACCGAACTCCTCCGGCCGGCCGACCCGGCGCAGCGGGATGCCGGCCTCGGTCCGGGCGCGCATCGCCTCCGCGTCCCCGGAGGCGGCCTCGATCTGGGCGATCCGGTCGGTGGCGATCGTGCCGGGCAGCAGCCCGAAGACCCGGATGCCCCGGGGCCCCAGCTCGTCGGCGAGCGCCTTGGCGGTCATCGCCAGCCCGGGCCGCAGCCCGTTGGAGATGGCCAGGTGCGGGATCGGCTGGCGCACCGAGGTGGAGAGGACGAATCCGATCGCCGTCCCCTCACCGAGGTGCGGCACCAGCGCCTTGACCAGCCGCAGCGGCCCGAGCAGCACGCTGTCCACCCCGGCCCGCCAGGCGTCCTCCGGGACGTCCAGCACGCTGCCCGGTGCCGGGCCGCCGACGGAGATCAGCGCACCGTCGACCCGGCCCAGCCGGTCGATCGCCGCACCGACCAGCTCCTCGGCGGAACCGGGGTCGGCCAGGTCGACGGCCACCCCGGTCGCCGCGGGGGCACCGCCGAGCGATGCCGCCGCGGCGTCCACGGCGTCGGCGGACCGGGCGCTGAGCAGCACCCGGGCCCCGTCATCGACGAGGGCCCGGGCGGTCGCGAAGCCCAGCCCGCGGCTCGCGCCGGTGAGCAGGAAGCCGCGACCACCCAGGCCCAGGTCCATCAGCTGCTGATCAGGCCGGGATCAGGCGGAGACGGAGCCGCGGAGGGACCGCAGCACGTACTGCATGATCCCGCCGTTGCGGTAGTAGTTCGCCTCACCGGGGGTGTCGATCCGGACCCGGGCGTCGAACTCGGTCGTCCGACCGTCCGCAGCCTGAGCCTTGACGTGCACCGTGCGCGGGGTCGAGCCGTCGTTCAGCGCGGTGATCCCGGTGATGGTGAACTCCTCGTCCCCGGTCAGGCCGAGGGACTCGCGGTCCTGGCCCTCGGGGAACTGCAGCGGCAGCACGCCCATGCCGATCAGGTTCGACCGGTGGATGCGCTCGTAGCTCTCGGCGATGACCGCCTT